>NZ_JARESU010000080.1:0-37622 GCF_046027075.1 Paraburkholderia sp. RL18-085-BIA-A
CACGTTTGATAGTCGTGATGAAACTCCGAGGCTCACCGAGCGCAGCCTTCAAGTGCGCAAACGCGCGCTTTTGCTGCTTCTCGTCAGTGACAACGAGTGAGTTAAACACATAGTCTTCTCGTTTCCCCAAACCCTTGGAATCAACATAACAGAAAGCATCAAGCACTCGTTGGCGTTCAGCAAGTCCCTGCCGTTCACTGTCATCCAAAGCTTCGACATCGTTGCCGAGCGTGCTAGGCCTTACAGTTTCGTCCACGAGATACACGTCGGACAGAGGGCTGTCATCTGAATCAACGAGCCATTCTTCCCATTCCCCATCACGCTTCGGAGTTCCTGTTGCCGCCATCTTCAGGACATGCATCGACCGCTTTTGCGGGTCCCATACGACGGGTCTGTACACCACGTAGTCTCCATCCCGCGCCCGTTTGAAAAGCGAAAATCGATGCAACCCCTTGGGCCAACTTGCAGCCTCAAACGTCAAAAGCCGCTCCAACAGTTCCGGCTCCGCTACTTGAGGACGAACTTCTATCCTGTTCATAGTCTGGCTCATACATACCTCATCAATAGTTATCCTAACCTTCAATTCGCTTATCAACACAATCTTCAGAATTGCGCTACCGGATAAGCACGATTGGAGCGTCTCCGCGAAGCTCCTTACTGTGGTCGAGGGTCAGAAAGCCGTATGCGACCGCAACCGAGAAGAGCTGATGTGCGTTGACTTCAAGTCGCCGAGACAGACGGTCAAGGACCGAATTCATGTCTTTCCTCAAGCTGCTTCCGAGAACTGCTCTCGCGAAGTCCTGCGCAGGGTGGTACAACGTTTCGATGTTCTGGTCGCGAACGGCGCGATAAAGGACAAAATAGTTACTCCACTCTCTTGCCGTTAATGCATTGCGCTTCACCAGTTCCCACGTCCAGCCTCGTGCCGCCATTGCCTCGCGCTCCCGCTGCTCGCGTCTCATGTCGGCTTCATCCGGCGCGTAGTCGCTGTGCTTCACGGACACAACGTGATACCGGAGTTGCCGGGACCCGAGGAGCACATATGTGACGGTTACGTCCAGCGTCATCAGGTCAGTTCGTAACATGCGCCGCCCCGCTCGAAGCTCGCGTATCAGACGCTCTGAATCGTAGACGCCGTACTGCTCGCGAATATCCACGACATACGGATGAAACAACAATGCAAAAAGAACCCACAGTTCGCCGATAGACAACGCCTCGTACCGTCGAGCGAACTTCAGGCCACGGAAGGTCGTCCGCGTACTGAGCGATGGGGTTCTCGCCTCCAGCAGCGCGGAATAGTCCTCTCCATGTGGCCAACCAAATTCATCGACAGGCGGCAGCACTATGCCAGGCGGCGTTGCGAACGGGCGCGGGAGTTCAAGTATCTTGAAGGTGTCCAGACCAAGCAGCGGGTAACGAGCGTTAATGGTCGAGAAATCCAACGCGCTTGCCTGCGATAACGGCTTTCCCCGCGCCTTTGGGTCGATAGTCACCGGGTCGCCGGGAACGGCGAAGCCTTTGGGTGATATGTAAGCGTCCACTTTGTTCTCCATTCATGGCGAGTGTCAGAATGACAATTCGTGGTCAAACAGATTTCACACCTTTCGTGCTGGTCGACTGACCGAAACCGGAATACGCTCTCTGAATGCGGCCAACGTTTCAACATGCTTGTCGAGTGCCTCTCGGGTCGAAGGCATTCGGTGCTTGATGCTCTCCCATGTGCGGTACTTGCGATGGCCACGAAGAAGAACGGTTTCGGTAAGTTGGCGACGAAACCCGTCCTCTATCAACAGACGCGCTTTGCCGGCAACGTGCGCGCTCATGGATTCGTCGAGTTCCTCGTAGTAGCGTTCACGAGGTACGTTTTCACGGGAACCCAAATGGGATACATCCTCGCCAGCCTCAAGCAGGAACTGTTTAGAAATAAAGAATCGCGCGTTAGCCGGCATCTGACGCATCAGTTGCATATGCCCCATTCTTGGGTTTGCCGTCCTGAGTTCGCGATACATTTTCCGATAGTGTTCGGACCATCGTGCGAAATGCCTCTCTCTCCAGGCGATGTGATAATCCCTAGTTTTGCTCCGACTCGGTTTCGCTTCGGACGGGGCCGCAGGATACGTTGCTTCATCAGCGACCGGCGATGCGAACGCCTGTTCAACTGCGGTCCAGGTGCCATGAAGCGCTTTAAGAAGCGCAATACACTGCAACGGATGCCGCAATACGCTTGCGCCGTTAAGAACCTGACGAAACCCGTGGTTGAGTTCAGTGACCAGATTGACGCGCTCGAGCAATCGAGCGTCAGGGCTATCTCGGAAGAATTCCAGTGTGCGTTCCCATCGGATTCGCCCAAATGTCGTCAGGCCGTGCCCCTTGACCGCGCGTGCCACCTCATATGCAATTCGCTCTCGCCGGAACGCGGGCATGTAATCGCTATTGAGAAGGCAAGCGGAAATTCTTGCGAGTTCAATTTCTGCGTCGACATCTCCATCTACCAACTTCGATGCCTGCGGAAGCGGTCGGAGACCGCAGCCGCAATGAGCAGCCGGATGCACGCCATATACCTCGAATTGCGAGAAATCAGCGCAACCTTCACAAGTTGTATGTAGCGGCATCTTATGGCGCGAGCACATAAGGAGGCCCGGAATGAGATGTTCACGGCGCCAAAATGGGAGCGATTGATTGCCTGGTGTGATGTCCTCAACGATACACCGAGGACATCGTGCTGAAGGCACCCGAGTCCATTCAGACCCCGGGCCGTTGAGTCCAAAAAATGACATCAGACCTCCTTTGTTTTTCTCAAAGAAGTGATTCACCACCTTCTCCTTGTGCTCGGCTCTCATCGTCCGCAAGACGAGAGGAATCAATGAATTTCTTTCGCGCACGCTGTCGCGAGAACCGACGTAACGGAGCAATTCGTCAGCATATTTACCTAGTCCGCTTGGCAGCACCCGCGCACGAGGCAACTTCCCCTTGGTAGCAAAGCGACCGATGCGAGCCAAGTACCGTCCAAACTCCTCCTCCGGCATGATTTGGGAGCGTATTAAAAGTCCTAACGAGTTCGTCATTGCTTGTTGATTACGTTCGCACGTGGCGGTTGATAGTGACTTTGCGCAGTCGAGACCTACGGGTGATACTGGAGCTGTTCACAGCCGCGCCCGAGAGCTCGAGCAGGACTTTCGCGTGTTCTACGCGTCTGGCAACGAATACCTCACGTTGTGCCGGCAGTTGGGCAAAAACACCGGCTCCATTCAATCTCGATGCGGCCAGATTGAACGCCACGACGGACATCCCATAGCTGACTCGCGTCTGGTAAGAAGACGACAGCGGGGCAAGTCCATCCTCGGAGAAACGAAAGTCCTTCGTGTTGTCACGAATCCGGTTCAAAACCATGTTAGGTAGCACGCGAGGCGTGCGCGGCTGTCCTGCTCGGCGAACCGGTACTTCGTTCAATTTGAGCCAGACGCGGTCATGTCTGTACAACCATGTCCATAGCGCCTGTCCGTGATGTCTAACTTGAGTCCTCGTCAGCCCGCGCGATTCATGTCGGAGAGCCATCCAAGCATCTCGCTTCGCCGCCAGCAGCTCTGCGTCGGAAACCCGCATGGCGGAGTCGGATGTGCGACGGCACTGAGACTTCGGCAGTGCGTCTACGTCGGTCGCGAGCCACTCCATGAGCACCATCAAGACCGGGTGAATCACTCGCCTGTCGCTATTCGCCGCCTTCAAATATGCCGCAACAACATCGACGTCCCGAACCAACGCATTGAGTCTGACGTCTTCGAACCCATCGGAGAGCATAGACACCAGCGCCTGTCGAAGAGGCTCGACGCGAACGTGCTTCTCTGGTGTGACGTAGCCCTTTTCGCGCAGCAAATGAAGCACGCGCTCACGCGCCGGCGCCTGCGGCGCCAAGAAGGCAAGGGAATACGTCATCCGCGCGAAGCGCAATGCGTTGTGACCCGCGACGCCCTCCGCCGACTGACTCATCAGCGATTCGAACGTGCCGCATTCTTCATCGCAAACGAGGCCGCGCTCATGAAGGGGGCAGCGTGTTACGAAATCCGCACAGTGCATGCAGTACGAAACCCGCCGGCCAAACTGGTCGCGCGCAAGGATTCGACACTCCGGGCACTGCAGTCCGTGCCGATTCCAGCACTGGTAGAGCGGCGGCAGGTGGCAAAAGGACGTACGGGCTTGCGATGCATGTGTCACTGATTCGACTGCGCGGCTTTTCATCGACGCATGCACACCGAGCAAATGAAGCGGTAACAGCGAAAATGCGGACAGGACCTGGTCTGGTGTGCCGTACGCTCCTTCAGTAAGCGAGCAAAACTGGTTAGCTCGGCACGGAAGACTGCCCAATATAGTCCGACCACTCCGCTCCACTTCGGCATATGTTCGCCTCGCGAGAGGCGAGTCCGATGTACGTGAGACCATGCAAAGGACACTCGTTGCTGTTTCGCCCGGTGCCGCAGGCAGAAATGTTTTACGCATTGGGCATCCCTTCTTGGTCTGCATCACCTGGATACGGAATCCGCCGGCCTTTCTCATCTTCCAGCCCAGGGACAGTCTTCATGACGAGTTCGAGCGGCAACCAGTCGCCGTGACGGCGGACGCTCGTGTTGGTGAGTAAGCCGCCATATTTGCGAGCTGTCGTGATTGCTTTTAGATGCGGTTGCTCCAAAAGAAGGGCCAGCTTTGCCGCATGACTAAAGTGGTCGCGAGACACATCCGAGGTGACTAAATCGCGCCAATTTCGCGACATATGCGCGCAGAGCTTGTGCCCAAGGTCCGTGTGGCCCAGGGTTTCCTTCCAGAGCACATCGAAATACCAATCGGGAGCTTCGGTTCCGAAGTGTTTCCGCAGATACCGGTTAAAGATGAACTGCGCCTCGGCATGCCAATGCAGCGAATCAACCGGGTGTGGGGGGACGTGGTATTGGCCGGCGCCAGATAGCGCCCGACGAGCGGAGTCCTGTTCAGACAACGCGGCCGCGGCGCCCGGAGTTACCATGATGACGACGGGAATTCCGGTCGCATCTGCGAAACGCGCGAGAGTGTCCCAAAGCTCAGACGCTTTGTCCGGCCGGGCGTTTCGCGTGTTGATATTTTCAACAATGAGGCATCCGAGACTACCTGCGATAGCAAGCGCCTGAAGCAGTGCGCCTATCTCGTCTTCGCCACGATGAATTCGCCCACGTGCTTTGCTAAACAGGTTCAAGCCTAGCGCATCGTCAAACGCCTTAACAAATCCCTTCGCAAAGGCTCTGAGACCACCAGTGGGCCCGAACTGGACTACGAGGATTCGTGCTCTTAAATAGCACACCAATCCTTCCGGCGAATCGACGTTAATCTCGTCGACCTCGTCGCCGAATAGCCTCACGAGGGCCCGACGTATTGCAAGTCGCCCCATTCCTTCTGGCACGACAACGAGGAAGCCACGCGCAACGGCATTGGGCACCCTCACCTTAGCGGCAGGAGAGGAATGCCCGTGCCGGTCAGATTGGTGAAAGATAACCTCGAGGGCTGACTCGGTCTTATTCCGGAATTCAAGCGACGAAAGGTCTCGTTCACTTGCGCTTTGAAACACGGCGCGCACGAGGTCGAATCCAAGATGAGCGTGCTGAATTGTCGGCATGACGGCCGTCTCAGCAGTCGCGTCTGCTGGCAAAAACTCCATTCGCTCAAAGGCTGCGTCGAGCGAAGCAATCTGAGGAAGGTTTGCGAGTGCGGGGTTGGGGACACGCGGACGCTGCGCCGCTCGCCGACCGTCTGGTGCGCTAGCCGCTGACGTAGTCAGTTCCATCGCAGTTCCTTCGCGAATCGACCGGGCGAACAGCACGCGGAGCTCATCTCACCGCGATTGGCGGCGTCGTGCAGACGGATGCGACCCGGCAGGGTCGCCCTTCTACGGGCGCCGCCGAAAAGCGCCGAAAAATGAAACCATCTTGGACTTCTGCCGAAGCGATGCCGCGAACAGCCGGGACGACCCATCATCACGGGCCGCCGTAACGCGTTGATATTAATCATACTTCTCAAGCATCTCACTTCTGCTCGTACGAGCAGGGCCACGCCACCTTTACCGGTGGCGGACGGTTTATTGACACAGAACCTGCCTCGTGAGACACTACGCGCGACTTGATGCACGTGCGGTCTTCACGAGAAGGCTCACCGACGGAAGGGACGGTTACAGCCGTCCCTTTTGTCGTTTACCGGTATTCTTCAGCGAAGTATCCGTCGCCGCTCGGTGTGCTTCCGCTACCAACTACATTTCTCATCTCCTAGGACCCGACACGGGTTCGTCACTATCTGACGGTGGCCGCTCGTATTTCATCGAGAGCCGTGCGAACGCAATCGCCCATCGGCTATAAGAGCAAAAGCAATGCGCATCGCCTGCGCTCAAAGCGCCTCTCGCGCAGGAGTTAATGCAGGACACCCTTGATTCCGGCGCCCACGCGAGTACGGTGTCCAGGAGAGTCACGCCACAAGGTCGGACAGTATTCCAGCCTTAATCGCCGCGTTCATTGTGGAGTGATGCTCTCGAAGACCCAGGTCGCCGGAGCCAATCTCTCTTTTGCTCAAGCAACGACCGCACATCTGCAAGTACATCAACTTGCTTGACAGAACGACCATTTTAGGTATACTAAAAGGTTGTCTATGCCGCGCCGGGATGCTACCGGAAGTCCACTCGCGTAGCAAGTCCTTCTCGCACGGCGCATCCCTCTTTTCCAGTTGCTCGACTCCGGCGAACATTCGCTGCTCACCATGTTTCGAGCGACACACGCCTGGTACAATTGGCGACAGCGTGTCCGCATTTTGCTTCCAAACAATGGGGGATTGCTGCGTTCAAGCATGCTGAATTCGGCGATTTTTACTGTCGTTAACAGTAGGTCATTTCCTTCTTAAATCAAGGGGTCTCGTGAGCGGAGCGGAAACGGCTTGGTCCAGTCTTGCCTCGCGTGTCGTGCGCGTCGTACTGGCGAGAAAAGACGTTGGCTACGCGCAGTTGTCCCAGGGCTTGGCCTCGATGGGCGTGAAAGAAAGTGACAGAGCTCTCGCATCCCGCGTTTCCCGTGGACGCGTGAAGCTGAGCCTGCTCCTCCAGATTCTTGCGGTGACTGGCGCAAAGGTGCCCTCGTTGTGGGCCGGTGCCGTGTCCATGGCTGGAACGTGGGAGCAGCGCGCCAAAATGGTTGTCGTCGCAGAATTGTCTAGGCAACCAATGGTTGCATTCGAGGAACTCGCGCAAAGGATGGTTCGGCTTGGTTCGGACTTGACTGAAAAGACATTGACGTCGCATCTGGACGAAGGGATTCTCTCTCTTCCGGAATTTCTCCAATGCCTCGTCGCTTTGGGTAGCTCAAGCCTCGAACTCTATGTGGACTACGAGGACCTCGTTGCTGCCGCTCAGGCGGCGCCACCTCCGCCGTTCCTGTAACGCGGCGAACTCTCTTCCTTGCTTTTTCACCTTACTTTACTAGAATCAAAAAGAGCGATTTTTATGCCCTTTTTTGATTAGCGCATCCCGCATGCACATTAGGCAAAATAACGACCACCGCAGTCTTGGACGACCGTCCGTTCGGCCGATGCGCTTAGCGTTTTTACGCACGAACTTGCCACGCCAGCGCCAACTGCGGGCGCGGCGCACTCACCGACTCGACCGGTTAATCCGATACACGGGACGAGGCGAACGGGTAGCCCTCATCGTCGGAACTTGCGTCGACGGTACGCCTGTTGTGAAAAGGAGGCTGTCATGCCTGTCTGGAGCGTTCCCGACGTAAGCACCGACCCCGATATATCCATTTCTGACTGGCAAATCTTCGAGACAGAGAATGGCTCAAGACATTTCGTGGGCAGCAACGTACGCGAGCACACTGGGCGCGTCAGCACGGCTATTCAACTGTTCGACCCTACCGCGCTACGCGGCGTCACCTCTTCTGGTCGCGTCTATCAGCTGGTCGGCCCACGGGGTTGCTCTGCGGACGGTCAATACCTGTGGGAGCGTTGGTGCGCCATCAACGGGGTAACTTCGTACACCGACGTTACGGCCGATGTGCTCGTGGAGGGAGAGACATGACAACGTCAGCCGAACGCACGAAAGCGGTCGCCGATACGCGGATTTTTTTACAGATGCTTAGCAATGCAGAAGACGTCACGATTCGCGGTCTAGTGCAATCAGTTGCAATTGGTCTTCTAAGGCACTACCCCTTGAAAGTCGACCTGGACGTGTCCGCAGACGCGCTTCCGGAAGTCTGGGCGCACCCGACTGTCGAGCGACCTGACGAACCGACAGCGTGCCCTCGCGTCGTCCCGTTGTTCGTGACGCGGACTGACGAATAGCGTATCGAGCGAGGATGACCATGGTGCGCCGTCGAAACAATCCAACACGTGAACCTTCGACCCCTGATGCCCGCGTATTAGAGATTTTGCGAAGCGCCGCGGTCGCAGTGACCCTGTTCGACCCCGTAGGAGCCCGAGCGCTTCTTGAGATTCCCGATGCTGAACTCGGACGTCTTTTTAAACGCGCGCTTGTGCGAGTTGCGGGGCTAGCCACAGTGTTGAACATAGAACAACGTTCGATTCGCGAAGAAAGCGCGCTAAGGCGGAGAGAGCTTGGTTCAAATCAAGGGGAGTCGACGCCGGCACGTCTGGTTGCCAACGCAAAATTACTACACAAGTCTCATTTCTGTGCAGCCATCGGGTTCACCCCCCAAAGGGTCAGTAAAGAAGTCGCTGCTCAGCGCATCTTCAGTGTCGACATCGACGATGAACCGTATATCCCAGCATTCTTCCTGGTTGAACAAATTAGCCGAAAGGACTTAGCGAAGGTTGTTCGAACGCTTCGTGACTTGACAGGTTGGAGCAAGTGGAATTTCTTCACAACGCCCAATAGTGCGCTGGATGACCTGACACCGTTGCAAGCACTCTTTTACGGCGACCGGAAGCAAGTGTTGCGCGCTGCTGCGGAATTCATCGAGCGATAGGGAAGCCGTCGCCGGCATCCCTCAGTTGGGCACTTACAGAGGCAATGGAAGCAATCTGGCAATTCGCTCTCGACAATCCGGCGTTACTGGTCGTGCCAGCACTCGCGTTCGCACTCAGCTTGGTCATACTGCGCATCAAAAGGAAGTATGTGAATGAAGGAGTCTTGTTTAGGCGCTTCCCTGCTTCGGAGCGCGACCAACGCGCCTCAAAATCACCGGGAGAAGTGATGAACTCGGATAACCATATCGACCTCGAGATTGCACTTCGCAAGTTTCACCAATTGGGCCTGGAAGACGGGGACCTAGGATATGCCTACTGGCATGAAGTCGGACAGTTACTGAAACGAGCGGCAGTCATGCAAACGCAAATAGATGCGCTCAGCAAGGAGTTGGAACAATGTCGCGCGAGGCTCAGCAATGCGGATTGATACGAAAGCATCGCCAGACGCGAGGAGACTTCAATGAAGGAAGGAATTGGTGTGGAAGAGCGACTGTTCAGGAAATCGGACAAGCCTTCTGAGGACTTGAGTTGCAACTGGCACTACAAGAAATCCCCGAGCTACAACGACTTCGCCTCTACAGATGCGGCAGGGAAATGGTGCATCTTTGTGAGCCCCGCCGAAGTAGACGAGCAATGGAGCAAGATTAGAGACGCTATCGAGAATGACCAGCTAATGTGTGCAAAGGTGTCCACCGGCCTGCGCAGCATGAGTCGCGATGGGCATGTCATCTGCGTCTACACGCGTGACTGGTCCGATATTCAGGACATCAAGCGCGCCCGCGACGTCTTGCGGTCGCTGGGCTTCGTGAAGGAACTCGGCTACAAGCGTGACATTGATACTCGAAGCGGGAAATACGGTCCAGGTGAGTGGCACTTGCGCGCGTAGCGAGCGGGTCGTAACTCAATTGAGGAGCACAAGTGGCCCATTCGCAAGATGAAAAGCTGGAAAAAGCTGGCAGCTGGCTGCGAGACGCCGACGGACTTCTTGTCACTGCGGGCGCAGGAATGGGCGTCGATTCCGGCCTTCCTGACTTTCGCGGTCGAGATGGCTTCTGGCGCGCCTATCCCGCGCTTCGGCACCGCGGCCTCTCGTTCGAAGACATGGCAAACCCGGCGAGGTTTGCGGAGCATCCGGAACTCGCGTGGGGCTTCTACGGACACCGCTTGACGCTTTATCGAGACACCGTTCCACACGAAGGCTTTGCGATATTGCGCAGATGGGCGGACCGAATGAGCTATGGAGCGTTCGTGTTTACGAGCAATGTCGATGGACAGTTCCAAAAGGCCGGATTCCCGGAACACCGTGTTCACGAATGCCATGGGTCGATTCACGCACTCCAATGTCTGGATACCTGTACGGACGATACGTGGTCGGCGAGAGATTTTCATCCGCTCGTAAATGAAACAACCTCCGAGTTGGCGAGTCCGATGCCCCGTTGCGCTCGTTGTGGCGCTCTCGCGCGTCCGAATATCCTGATGTTCGGAGACTGGGCTTGGGTCGGCCTTCCCTATGAGAAACAGCAGCAGCGACTCGCAGCCTGGATTTCTTCCGTGTCGACGCTTGTTGTTGTGGAAGTGGGCGCCGGGATTGCGTTACCGACGGTACGACGCTTCAGCGAACGATTCTCCGCGCAGAGGCTCATTCGAATCAACCTTCGGGAGTCAAACACGAAACCGTCGCATGGAGTCGGTTTAGAGGGCGCCGCCGCTGCGACGCTCAGAATGCTTGACGCCCAGTTGTGACTTTTCGTAAATCACAGTCGACTGCATAGTGCGGATACACCTCGGCACCCAGTTGTTGGCGCTCCGCTGAGCGAATTCGCGCACGGCGCGACGACATGCGAGGCGTGTCCGATGGTTAAACCGACTCGGCAGTTGCCACAGCTATAGAGAACGAGATGACGGACCGACGTGTGCCCGATGATTTTCCGAGAGACCAAGACCTAGGCTCTGTAACTGGGGTTCAACCAAAACTTCTCGTTCGCGAAGTCGACGGGCGTTATCTAAGCGGCCTCACTGAGGAGCAACTTTGGGTACGCTATGACGCTTGCGAGGACCTTGCTACTCAGCTAACCGCGTATGTGTCGCGAAAGATTGCTAGCTCGGGTCTGTCACCAGATGTGGCGTTGACCCGGGTCGAGAAAGGCGTGAGATTGAAGGTCGACTCTGGCGAGTGGGACTTCTTCCAAGGGGAAGTGGCTTGGGTCATGAAGCGCACGCGGCAACTGCTACTTGCGGCGAGCGATAGCTAGCGAGCACACCTGCCAAGAAATCTGAAGCATTATCCCGCCCCCACCGAAGGAGCCAGACCCTCTCTACGCTTCCCCTCGGTGACAGACATTCGAACACGCATTGCGCTCGATAGGTGGCTTCGCTGGCTAAAGGAAGGCAAGTAATAGTCGACACGCACAGTTGCCGTGTTGACCATCACCATGCCGGCCTCCACGGACCTGCGAACAAGGGTTCCGTACCAAATGCCGACCGGGCCGCCTGATTGAAGGACCCCCGTGCTAGTGCGTCAAAAAATCGAGCACCATACGGTTGAACTTGTCCGCATGCTCCCACTGCGCCCAGTGGCCACAACGATTGAAGATGTGGAACTCGGCATTCGGCATGCCCCACAGCAGACGCAGGCCCACGTCCATCGGAACGAACCTGTCGTCGCGACCCCAGATGATGAGGGTCTGTGCCTTGACCTCGGAAAGGCGGTGACCGACATCGGGAAACTGCTTCGGATTCGCCGCAAGACTTTTCGTGAAGTTTTCGAGATGCTCTTTCTGCGCGAGCATATTGTTCAGGCGCGCCTGGAACAGGTCTTCGGTCAGGGTGCTCGTGTCGTACACGAAGACGTTCATCATCTTCTTCAGGTTTTCAATCGTCGGCTGACGATACAGACCCTGTAGCAGCTTGATGCCTTCGGTCGGCATCGGAACGAACTGACTCGGCCCACCTGTACCGCCGCCCATCAGGATGAGCTTGCCCACGCGCGATGGATTGGCCATCGCGAAGGCGACTGCGCTGTGGCCACCCATCGAATTGCCGATAATGTGTACTGGACCTTGCACGTCGATAGCGTCGAGCAGTCCCTTCAGAACTCGCGCATTCAGCTCTGAGCGCGAACTCGTACAGACAATGGGGTCGCTCTTGCTCCAACCCGGACAGTCCATCAGGATGACCCGATAGCCTGCCTCAACGAGCGGCTCCAGGTTGCGATTGAAGTTCGCCCAACCGCTCGCGCCAGGACCCGAGCCATGCAGCATCACGACAGTCTCGCGCCCCTGCCCCAAGTCGTTGTAGTGAATCTGAAGGTCGAGGTCACCTTCCTTGATACGCACTAGCTTGCTGGTTCCTGCTTCCGTCAACTGTATGTTCGTGCTCATGATGCTTCCTTTCTCACAAAATGGTTGAAATCATTCGAAGTGCCTTCCTTGGCTTTGTGTTCGGCGGTCCCGTTCAGGCTTTTCCCAATACATCCGACAGGGCAGATTGGAGGAGCCCTTTCGCCATTGAAGCGTCGAAGACGTTTTCGCTTTGCCGCCAGGCGACATATCCGTCTGGACGAACGAGAAGCGCCCCCGCCTCTGAGACCTCACGCACACGTTGCCAGTCGCAGTACGGGTCTTGCGAGTCATTCGCACCGGTTACGACCATACGCAGAAATGGCAAGCCCAGCTCCTCAGAGGCTTTGACCCACGCACCACCAGACAGGCCCGTCACCAGCGTGAACTTCCCTTTTCCGGTGACGTCGAGGGTAGAGACGCGATTGCCATGCTTGTCGATGAGCCACGCGTGCGGAATCTTCGCGCCCGGTCGCGTGGTCGCTTGCAGATAAAGTTCCTGGTCACGCTTCCATTCCTCGGCGCCGACCTGCCCGTCTGGGATGACCGCTGACGAGGAGTACCGTTGGTTCATTTCAACGCCTTGTGCGTTGAATTCGCGGTTCTTGAGTTCCAGGGCCTTCTCAGCCGCCTGGCGTGCCTTTGCGCCTTCGGGACCTGGGTCCTTGAACCGTGCAATGCCCGCCGCGACCGGATTCTCTGCGCCTTCGACGCTGAAGACCGCTTTGATAGGCGCGTAGTCGAGACGCGACTGGTTGGCACGCAAGACAATTTGTTTGCCGACAGGCGCGCGCTCTAGTGAGTAAGTCTCGAGCAGTTTGTCGCCGGCATAGCCCTTGAGGACGTACGCGAGCTTCCACGAGAGATTGAAGCCGTCTTGGACGCAGGTATTCAAGCCGAGTCCACTGGACGGCGGGTGGCGATGCGTGGCATCCCCGCCGCAGAAGACGCGACCTTTTGAATACGTCGTCGCGTAAGCCTGATTCACATACCAGACCGATTTGCGAACGATTTCCACCTCGAGGTCCGGGTCGCCGACCAGGATTCGAATCTTACTGAGTACCGTTTCCTCGCTCAGGTCTGGTTCACCTTTGGATATGTCGAAGCCCCACCCCGCAATCCACTGAGTCCACGGTTTGACCGCGCGAAGCAATCCGAGGCCAATCTCACCGAATGCAGCGTCCGGACTGACAATCCAGTGAAGGATGCTGGGGCGATGCTTCACGTAACGCGCGAGGTCCGCATTAAAGATGACATAGGCGGTACCCGCTCGTGCCATCTGACCTTCGATTTGCAGGCCAAGCTCCTCGACAACCTTCGAGCGCGCACCGTCGGCACCCACCAGGTACTTGGCGCGCATTGAATATTCACGCCCCGTAATGCGGTCTTGAAGCTGCACGGTGACGCCACTCTCGTCCTGCTCGTGCGACAGATACTCTGTGTTGGTCGAAAACGTAGCGCCGCGCTGAGCCGCATTTTTGAACAGGATTGGTTCCATCTCCGGCTGGATGATGTCGACAACATTGCACGGGCTACCCTGAACGTAGTCGCCGTGGCGCGCATCGCCGGTACCCCATGAGCGCAACCGAATCAGCTCCTCACCGGCGAGGCTGGTGGCGAACAGACTATCGCCCATCTGGTCCCACCCCGTAGCATGCCGAAGCACTTCTTCCTCAATCTCCAGGTCCCGATACACCTCCATCGTTCGCTGATTGGTGATGTGCGCGCGTGGCGTGTCAGCCAGCCAGTTGAAGCGCGAGACGATATGCGCGCGAACTCCGTATGTCGCCAGCGCGAGGGCTGTCGTGACACCCATTGGGCCAGAGCCGACAATGACCACATCGGTGTCGAATTCAGTGTTGGTTCCCATAATTGCTTCCTAGCTTTTAATAATCAAACAAACAGCATCCATGGGCACTGGCCGCGGGCCGCGCACCCGCTCGTCGGGCGCCGGGACGTGGGGACCATTTCGGACACCGCATCCGTTTCCGGTGCAATTTGGTTCGGCCCGACGTAGTCGAATGTCGCCGACCCGTTTCACTCACGCTGCTTCAATGGCGTCCTTTCGGGCTACTCGCACAACGCGCTCCGGGAACGCGAAGGCAATACAAATTGCGCCGACCGCGGAGAGAGCAGCAATCAACAACACGCCATTGGTCAGGCTGCCCGTCGTGGTCTTGATGTAACCAAGCAGCGGTGGGCTCGCAAAGCCGGCAATGTTCCCGAGGGTGCTAATGAAAGCGATGCCAATGGGCGCAGCCTTCTTGCCGAGATACGCGGGCGGGATGGCCCAGATGAGCGGCCCACTGGCGCCGGTCGCGAAGCTCGCGACCGCGAACGAGATGAGCATCAACGGCAGCGAATGGGTCGTAGTGCTGGCAATCAGGCCAAGTGCAATGAGGCAAAAGCACAGCGCGAGGTGCCAGCGACGTTCCTTCAACCAGTCCGAACTCCAGCTCAGAACGATTGCACCAATGAATCCCATGGCGAGCGGAATGGCAGTCAGCAATCCGACGTTCACGAGCGATGCAACACCACTTTCCTTGACAATCGTTGGCAGCCAGAAGAACAGCAGATAGTTGCTGCAGATTGCTGTGAAGAACAGGAAGGCGACGAGGTAGTTCACCGGGTTAGCCAAAACCTGGCGAAAGACGCCGAAGGAGTGGTCGGGCGACACCACGACTTCAGAAGCGAGGTCCGCCTTGACCGCTGCCTTTTCTTCAGCGGTCAGCCATTCAGCGTCATCCGGCTTGTCGCGCAACGTGAGGAAGCAGACAATGCCGAGCACGCATGCTGGCAAGCCTTGCACGATGAACACCCATTTCCATCCTGCCAGGCCGAGGGCACCATTCAGCGACGTCAGAATCCACCCGCTCAATGGTGCGGCGATAGAGCCCGCAGCGGCGTTGGCTACGAAAATGACAGCTGTCACACGGGCACGCATGCTGGCCGGAAACCAGAACGTCAGGTACAGGACGATGCCCGGCAGGAAGCCTGCCTCAAATGCGCCAAGGAGCAGGCGCAGCGTGATGAGGTGTCCCACGGTCAGAACGAACGCCGTGGCGGCCGTAGCCAGACCCCAGAGGAACATGATGCGGACGAAAGTGCGGCGGGCGCCCCACCTTGCGAGAAGGATATTGCTCGGCATCTCGCACAGCGAATAGGTGATAAAGAATGCCCCCGCCGCGATGCCATACCACGTGGGATTGATGCCCAAGGCATCGCTCATCTGCAGCTTGGTGAAACCAAGGTTGATACGGTCGATGAATGCAACCCCGTAACACACGAAGAGCAACGGGATGATGCGCCACCAGATTTTCCGGTACGCCCGCTTTCTGAGCAGGCTCGCATCGGAATTCGAAGCGAGGTATTCGTTCATGTCTGCCTCCAAACGTGGATAGATGGTTTTTTGTTCTTCGTCACCGGGCCGTCAAGGGCCCGGTGGGTCACTGCTTCCTGCTTCAGGCCGCTTCTTTCTGCCGTCGCACAAGGTCCAGCGCAACGTCGACAATCATGTCTTCCTGACCGCCAACCATTTTTCGCTTGCCCAGCTCGATGAGGATTGTTCGCGTATCGAGTCCATACTGCTTTGCCGCCGTCTCAGCGTGTCTCAGGAAGCTCGAGTAGACGCCGGCGTAACCGAGACTCAGCGTCTCTCGGTCCACGCGAACCGGACGGTCCTGAAGCGGGCGTACCAGTTCTTCGGCCGCATCCATCAGCGCAAACAGGTCCGTGCCGTGTTCCCAGCCATAGACATCGGCCGCAGCAATGAAGACCTCGAGAGGTGCATTGCCAGCACCTGCTCCCATACCGGCCAGGCTTGCGTCAACGCGGATTGCGCCGTTCTGAACTGCGACAATCGAGTTCGCCACGCCGAGCGAGAGGTTGTGGTGTGCGTGGATGCCACGTTCCGTTTCGGGCTTGAGCAGTTCGTCATATGCGCGAAAGCGTGCAGCGGTGTCATCCATCGTCAGGGCACCACCTGAGTCCGTGACGTACACGCAATGCGCACCGTACGATTCCATCAGCTTCGCCTGCTGGGCGAGCTTCGCTGGTTCCAGCATGTGCGACATCATCAGAAAGCCCGAAACATCCATGCCAAGTTCACGGGCGTATTCGATGTGCTGCTTCGAGACGTCAGCCTCAGTGCAGTGTGTCGCGACCCGAACGGAGCAAACACCGGATTCATATGCACGCTTGAGGTCGTGGGTAGTTCCGATGCCAGGAATGAGTAGCGTGGTCAGCTTGGCGTGCGTGATGACCTCAGCAGTTGCCTCAATCCACGCCCAGTCTGTGCAGGCGCCGAAGCCATAATTGAAGCTCGAGCCGGAAAGACCGTCGCCATGGGCAACTTCGATGGCGTCAACTTTTGCCGCGTCAAGCGCGCGGGCGATTGCACGGACTTGGTCAAGACTGTATTGATGGCGCACGGCGTGCATGCCATCGCGCAGCGTTACATCCTGGATGTAAAGCTTGGATTTGACTTCTTTACTCATACGGCCTCCGCGGCAGTGCTTTCGTGTTTCAGGCGACGAACAATGCTCTCGGCCGTGGCCAACGCCGCCGAAGTCATGATGTCGAGATTGCCGGCATAAGCAGGCAGGTAGTGGGCGGCACCTTCGACTTCGAGGAATACCGTGACCTTCATGCCGGTGAAGGAACGGCCCAGTTCCGCGATGAACAGCGGATTCTCGTCGGTGTAATGCTGGAACTGGACCTTCTGCTTCATCCGGTAACCAGGAACGTACGACCTGACCTTGGCGACAGTCGCGTCAATTGATGCGGTGACCGCTTCTTCGTCTGTGCTTTCGCAGAGGCAATACACCGTGTCACGCATGATGAGCGGCGGCTCGGCTGGATTCAGAACGATGATTGCCTTGCCGTGCTTTGCTCCGCCGACTTTTTCGATTGCCTGCGACGTTGTTTCAGTAAACTCGTCGATGTTGGCTCGAGTGCCGGGGCCCGCCGAACGCGACGAAATTGATGCAACGATTTCCGCATAGGGGACGTTCGAGACCGCGCTCACGGCCGCAACAATGGGAATGGTTGCCTGGCCGCCGCATGTCACCATGTTGACGTTCGGGGCATCGAGATTTTGCTCGCCATTCACGCACGGAACAGTGAACGGGCCAATCGCCGCTGGCGTGAGGTCGATGACGCGTTTCCCGAACGACTGCAATACGGCGTCATGCTTCTTGTGAGCGCCCGCCGATGTCGCGTCGAACACGATTTTTATTTCATCGAAGTTCGGCAGGCGCGTCAGACCGTCAATGCCTTCGGCTGTAATAGGCACGCCCATGCGTTCAGCGCGCTTCAGTCCATCGGACTCGGGGTCGATGCCGACGAATGCGCCCATCTCAAGAACGTCAGACAGACGAAGCACTTTAATCATCAGGTCGGTACCGATGTTACCGGAACCGATGATGGCTACCTTGGTTTTGGACATAGAAAACCTCTTAAACGAATTTCGCCGTGACTTCGCCGAGTCCCGACAGTTGGGCGACAAACGTGTCACCAGCGGTGACCGGGACCATGGGACCCAGTGCGCCGGTCAGCACAACGTCACCGGCTTTGAGAGGACGGCCGCGGCGAGCGATTTCGCCTGCGAGCCACACGGCCGCATTAAGTGGGTGTCCGAGGCAGGCTGCACCGCAACCCGTCGATACGACATTCGGACCTGTCGTCACCCCGTCGTGGTCGCGACGCATCGTCATCTGCAGGCCGCGCAAATCCAGGTCTTGAATACGACGTGCGGGTCCGCCAAGCACGAACATTCCAGACGAAGCGTTGTCAGCCACGGTGTCAAAAAAACGGATGTCCCAATTGGCAATCCGGCTGCCGACAATCTCCAGGGCCGGCACGACGTACGCCGTCGTTCGAATCAGGTCGGCGATTGTTGGCGTCTCAATATCGAGGTCCTCGGCCAGAACGAGGGCCACTTCCGCTTCTACCTTTGGCTGATGCAGGCGGCTAACCGGAATGGGTTCACCTTCCCCCGCGGCCATATCGGCGAACAGCATCCCGAAGTCGGGCTGGTCAACGCCCAGTTGCGCCTGAACTACCTTCGAAGTCAGTCCGATTTTTCGACCGACGAGTCGGCGGCCTTGTGCCTCGAAGAATCTCGTATTCGCGTCCTGGATTGCATATGCCGTGTCCACGTCGTCGGACGAGCAGCGCGAACGCAACGGAGCGATGGTCTGCCCGGTTTCGTAGCAATTGCGCAGTTCGGCCGCCAGAGCTTCAATGCTCAAAGCGTTGATTGCGTTGTGTTCAACAGCTGTATCTGACATGAGAACCTCTGGTGTTTGCTAGCATCGACGTACAGTCAAGAAACGGAGTCGACTTCGAGCGGGTGGTAGCACCCGCGCCAATGGACCAGCGGCGATTTGTCGGCTACTCGCGTGCGCAACACGCGGCCCACAAAAATGGTGTGGTCACCAGCTTCAATTTCGCGCTCGAGGCTGCACTCAATCCAGCCCAGACAACCAGCGACGAGCGGCAGTTCTTCGAGGCCCTTCAACGCGTCGACCTGCGCAAACCGGTCAATCGGCTCGCAGAAGATGCGCGAGACATCTTCCTGGTCAGACGCCAGGATGTTGACCGCAAAGTGCTTTGCCTGACTGAAGACGGGGTACGAGTACGATGTCGTCGTTAGACTCCATTGGATGAGCGGTGGGTCCAGCGACAGTGACGAGAATGAGCTGACGGTCGCGCCGTACGGCTTGCCCTTAGCATCGAGCGCTGAAATCACGGTGATGCCAGTTGCAAAGTGACCAAGCGCGTGGCGGAAAGCGTTCCCTGTCGCGCTAGCCTCTGTTGACGATGTGTCGGCGGCTCGGTTGGTGTCTGACATGATTCAATCCTCGTTCCCGGTCGTGACTCTCTCGTTATCGCTCATGAGTTCACTTCCGCTGCCAGTTCGTTGTCGGTTGGTTCCGCTACTGTGACCGGACCATTCGGGTCACCTGCCAGTGCAAGTGCCTTGTCGACCAGACGCTGCATGTCGGGATTGCGGTTGCTGAGATAGTTCAGTGCCAGATTGCGAACCGGGTCGCCCGCGTAATAACGTTCGTATTGCACGAGGCGCTGGCCGAAAGCTTCCCCGGCGAGGTCCCATGCCAGCTTGAAAAGCTTCACGCGCTCGACCGACGGCATACCGCCGGCACCCTGGTAGTACAGCGCGAGGTTGTCGGACAGTTCCGGCGCACGGAAGTCAGCTCCGCTCGGCATCAACATGAACCCGCCGGCACCAATGGTTTGCATCACTTCAATGACGCGTGGATACGCTGTCGGGAGCATCGTGCGGATTGCCTGCAGCGGAGCAAGACTAGGACGCACGGTGCCCACTTCCGTCGGCTCCGATTCATACTCAGAGCGCACGAGTGCGCTCTTGACCTGCTCGATGTAGCCCAGCAGTTCGCCCAGCATCTGCTGAACGTGCAGGAATTGGTCTGCCTTGATGGACTTTGCAACAGCGATTGCAAGGCCGACCGAGAACTGCATCTTGATAAGTGCGCGGGTGTTCGTCTGATGCGCGGTGTGGTTGCGCACGCCGGTGTGGGTATAGAGCTGGTTCGACAGTTCGACCTGGCGATAGCAGAAGACACGGTCCCACGGCACGAAGACGTTATCGAAGATGAGAAGCGAATCGTTTTCTTCGAAGCGCGTCGACAGCGGATGGTCGTAGCTCTCATGCGCTTCGACGTAATACGGGTCGCGCGAAATCTGGCGCATGCCCTTGACGTCAGTCGGTACCGCGAAGATGAGCGCGTGGTCTTCATCGCCTGCCTTGAACTGCGGCAGGTTGTACATAATCATTTCGTCTGAGACCGGGCCGAGCGTTGCAATCATGCGAGCGCCGCTGACGTAAATACCTTCGTCGATTTCCTTCACGACACGCAGGTGCATGCTGGCCTGCTCAGACGACTGCTTGGAGCGGTCGTTCTGCGGCGTGATGAGCGCGTGGCTTAGGAACAGGTCGTTGTCGCGGATGTACTCGTAATACTTCACGATGTTGTCCGCGAACTTCTGGCCGCCCTTGGCGAAATCATGGCGTGCTTCCCAGAAGGCCAGCAGCGTGACATTCATGAAGTCAGGCGAACGCCCCATCAGGCCGAAGTTTGTCTCGGCCCAGATGCGATAGGCTTCACGACGCTTGCGCAGGTCTGCTGCAGACTTTGCGGGCATGAATGCCAGGCCGGCACGTTCACCAGTCTCCGGCACGACATACGTGACTTTGTCCTGCAACTCAGGGTCATGCTGCGTGTCGTACAGCGCGGCGAGTTGCTCGACAGCGCCTTTGAATGCCGGGTGTGTCGTGACGTCATCGACGCGTACGCCGCGGACCCATACGTCGCGCGGGCGATTCTTCAATCCTTCGATGAACTGCTTGCCGGTTCTGATACCCATGACTTGTCTCCTAAATTCGCAATTGCGTCAGACACGCGATGCTTTTGATTCGGCGAACATCATTGCCATGCCGGCAATCCATCCTTGAATCGCCTCGTAGTAAATAAGGTCGGCCTTGTAGTCGCCATTCACAGAAAGTGCTGCGAATGCGGCAACCCACGCCAGAACTTCGGGACCACCGCGTCCGGCTTTTTCGCGAACTTCTCGAGTAGTCAAAGCGTCGAAATCTCTCAGATTCCCGCTCTGTAGTTGTTCGATGAAAGCCTTGTCCCAATCGGCGTCTACCGGGAGAATTTCCGGGGTGCCACGGACCGCGCGTACCCCTGCTGCCAGTACGCGCTCGACTCGGGCACGCTGCACCTCGTGCGATGGATGTCGGCCGCTGATAAGCCGCTCCTTCACTTCGTCAGGCGCGGTAACGATGCTCGGAGTCGGTGGGTCGTGAGACAGACCGCCCGAAGCGGAAATCAGTACGCGCTTGCCGGACGCAGCGGCCCAGCGTCCGACCGCTTCACCGAGCAGGCGGGCGCGTTTGAACGTCGGTAGTGGTGGAGCTGCGCAATTGATGAAGATGGGAATCGTCGGGAACCGACTGAAGGTCCCAAACATGCGCTCCCAGATTTGGACGAAACCGTGGTCGACTTCCATGCGATAGGAGACCGCGATGTCCAGACCGTCTTCAATCAGCGCGTCGCTCAATTTCACAGCGTCATCGGACGCAACCGGGAGTGTCCCCGTTGTCGTATCCCAGTCGCCGAGCGAAGTCGCATTTACGCCGATGCAGAAGCTCGGCATGAGCTCGTAGAAGAAACCATTGAAGTGGTCCGGAGCAAACTGGATGAGAAGGTCCGGTGCGAACTCTTCTGCTCTTTTTGCCAGAGTGGCGAAGCCTTGCTTAACAGCGGAGCGCACGTCATCTCCAGCAACTCCGTCTTGCATCAAGGGGGTATGAGATGCACCCAGCACGGCCAATGTCACGGTCTGTCTCCTATGTTCAATCGTCCGTGCTATACGCACGGCCAGCTCGATGGCTGGTCTATCCGCTTTGCCCACCGCTGAGGGTGGCGGCGATGTCGGCGAAACGTTGAACAAATGGTAGCTAGACGGTCGTTACCCGGATAATGCGTGTTTTCTATAGAGTCCATCCGATTTATGGTTATCAGTTTAAACCCTAACAAGGAAATGACTTTCCTCAATTATTCATGAGGTTATGAAGTCTGATGGCACACGAATAAGGTCAAAACAGTCACCAGGGAAAGCCCCGATTCGAGAGGCGAGGTGGTCCGGTCATATAATCGATTTATGGATAACTTTGGCCAAAGTTGCACACAATCGGCCTAACGGAGACAGACGTGGACTCGCGGTTGATTGAGTACTTTCTGCGTGTTGCGGAGCTTGGGAGCATCAACAAGGCAGCGACAGACCTGCGACTGTCCCAGCCCGCGTTATCGCGCCACATTGCGCTGCTGGAGCATCAAGTGCGGGCGAAGCTTTTTACCCGGACCCAAGGCGGTGTGTTGCTCACCGATGCGGGGACGCTATTGCTTGAGCGCGCGCGCCCGATTCTGCGTCAGCTCACGAAACTGGTAGAACAGGTCGGCGACCGAGCAGCGGGACAGCTGTCCATCGGTGTTGCGCCTTCCTGGCGCTATCTGTTCACATCCAAATACATCCCACGCCTGGTTGCCGAATATCCCGGCGTCACATTGCGGGTGCACGAAGGCGCCAGCCACGAACTGCGTGAGGTCATGCACTCCGGGATGCTGGACCTTGCCATCGTGCCATTCGAGGGTTCTCCGCCGCAAGGATACGTGCACACGCCTCTCATTCGAGAGCCGCTGATTCTCGTCGGGCAGAAGGAGGCGGGGTTGCAACCTGATAAGCCTGTAGCTCTCTCGCGGCTCGAGGACCTGCAGTTCGCATTGCCTGGAAAGCCCAACGTCATTCGAACTACCGTCGAGAACGCCCTCTCTCGCCGGGGTCATGATTTAAAGACGCTTTTCGAAATCGACGCAATGCACCTCTCAATGGAATTGGCGCGCCAAGGCGTGGCCGACACTGTCACTCCCTGTTGTGCGGTCAGCGGCAACCCATATTGGGAGGAGTCGTTGTCCTGGAGCCCGATTCGTGGTGCTTACATGACTTGGGCCCTATGCGAGAACACTGCGCGGTCTCACTCCCAAGCCGTACGAGAAGGTCAACGACTTATCTTCCAACTCGTGGATGAAATCGTGAGTAGCGGCCTTTGGCTGGGAGCGGAGCGACTCAAGAAAACATATGAGACCTCCACCGACGAACTCCTCGAGGAAACGTGAGGCAGTTTCAAGGCGAAGGTTGGGATGCGACCGCGCCGGCACAGCATCGCGCCGGCTGGTCACCACAATGACTGTTAGAACAGAGTTCGCATACCGAGCCGCAGAGCAGTCTGGTTCTGACCCGACGACGTTGCGAATGTACCGTTGACCGATGCGACAGCGCCTGTTCCGCTGGCACGCTGATAGATGGCATTCACGTACACATCGGTTCGCTTCGACAGCAGGTACTCCGGTGTGAGGCCGCCCTGATTTGAGTGGCTGTTGTCAAGCTGCTCGTTACCCTTTGCATGCTGTATCCACGCGCAAACTGTCTGTAACGAGAGCTAGCGTTGCGAACTAATGACAGACACGGTTGCCTGCATTAGCGCCACCACCTTAAAGCCAGGTTCATTCGCAACAAAAGCCCGAACTTCCCCGGTACAGACCACAAGTTTCTTTCCTGCATTCACGACGTTACCGACTGCGACGAAGAAGTCACCAATCGCAGGTCGCAAGAAATTTATCTTGAACTCAGCAGTTACGACTTCACACCCGTCAGGTGCTTTGGTCAGTGCTGCGTATCCACACGCACTATCAACGATGCTTGTAATGGCACCGGCGTGTGTGAACCCATGCTGCTGGGACAGGCCGCTCGAGAATGGCAGGTCAATCTGTACTTCTCCGTCCGACACTGACCTCACGGTGGCGCCAAGCGTTTTCATCAGCCCCTGCGCCGCGAAGCTAGCTTCGACTCTTGTTGTTATCTCGCTCATGCTGTCTATCCTCTCATTACGCGGAACCAGGGGAGCCAAACACTTGGTCTCCAGCTCGGCCATGAACTAGAAGACGGGTTCAGTTGACGGGAAGGCCTTGGTTTTTACATCCTCAACGTAACGTCGGATAGCGGCCTTGAAGCTCGACTGAGGGCCAAAGTCTTGAAATTTTTTGAGCTGTTCGACGTTAAGCCCACTCTAACTGATTATGGCGTCGATTAGCTCGCCGGCATCTCGTGTTTCAACGGCTCGAAGAGCGTTTTCACGTTGGCGGCGCCAGCGTCCAGGTTGTCGCGTACTGACGTACCGAACACTGAGACGAAGCAAGGCTCATGCTTTCTTCCGGAAGCCTTAGCGCCGGGTGGCGGGTCACATCACTTGCGCTAGACTGGCTTGAAAAACCGGAGGAAGACTTCGATGAGACGAAAAATGCTCAATGCCTCGCAACTACAGCAGGAGGTCAACCGGCGAATCCATCGACTGCAGGAAGTCGTCGAAGACGGCGTGAAGATTCGTGTGCCGCGGCCCCAATTTCAAGAGGCTGACAAGACAGGCTGCAACTGGAACATGACCCACTTCGGCAACGCGGTAGGCTTCGAGCGCGACATCGAGGGCGTGCTCAAAGACATGCGTGCCGAATACAACCTCAATCCCGAAGTGAAAGACACTGGCAACCCGTTTGGGGACTAATCGCGAAAGCCAGCGAACCCTTGTTCGGTTTTGAGGGATGGCCACTCATGGTGCGCCTAGGCGCACGCACCAGTCGATTAACCAGCCGAACAACTAACGTGCTATGGCCAGCATCGCTCATCGACGGGCTGCCACCGCGCAGGCACGCGGTTCTCTGTGGATGGATGCGCGGCGACACTTGTCAGTCGCGCAGCTACAAAGGAGTTGACCACCCGTAAAAGCTCGTTGAGGTCGGCTGGTTTGCGGAAAAATGCCGACCAGCAATGCGGGTCGGCGTCAGGCTCGGCCATGGCCGATAGCATCACAATAGGCATGCGGGCAAATGCGGGCTGGCATCTGACCCGCCGACACAGTTCCGCCCCGTCCATCTCAGGCATCTGCCAGTCAGTGACTATTAGCATCGGAATTTCGTGTAGGACTAGGCGTAATGCTTGCGCCCCATTTTGCGCAAGCAGTACGTGATGGCCCCCGCTTTCGAGTGCCAGTTGGAGCGCCCACAGGTTATCGGGGTCATCATCAACGAGTAGAACAGTCGACATGGCTCGGAATGCTTAAACGTTTGCTTAGCGTCCGCAACAGACATGCCTCCCATAAAGCGCATGCCTTCGTATGCGCGAGGCTACGGAATCCAAGTGGTCACGTTCACAACGAGCCGCCCAGGTCAGCGGCCGTGGGCTCGAAGTTAAGCATTCCTCCCCAGCGTCCCAGGTAATCCGAGCGGCTATTCCACGCTTACCCGGCTCGGAACGTCGCTTGCTTAGTCGTTGTTCTCAACCATTTAAAGGGGAAGGACAATGGCGGGCGACAGTTCATACAAGCCGGGCGAAATAGTAAAAGTTTCGGGTATCTATTCGGTCGTGCATGATGATGGGAAAGACACCTTCGAGGTCACCTGCGTCGAAGGCGAACACTTTCCGCCAACACGTAGCGGCAAAGGTGCGCATTTCGAACTGAAGTACGCAGCGACGCATTCACACAAGCATGGTGAACTGAAGGGCACCGAAGGGTGGAGCTAAAACAGGTTCTAACGTCGGCGCGTCGCAGAGTGATACTTTGACGGTGCGCCTATAACCTTTAGCCTTCGAGCGATGGGCGGATGGAAGTCTGGCCGGCGCCACGGCGCTGCCACTAAAGCCTGTGCCTTCGGCGGTTAGCCGGCGCGGAAACCTACCTTGATTTGGGCGTTCTTCGACTGCAGCCATGGTCACGACTCGCAGGGCGGCGTCTTCACCTCTCAGCCGCTACCAGAAAATGCGGGATTTCGGAGCTACGCCCGAACCTGCACCATCGACCCACGCCACAAGCAGGTCAGCGGGCCGTGCTTTCGTCGTTCAGAAGCACTGGGCGAGTCGCCTTCACTACGATTTCCGGCTTGAGCTGGATGGCGTGCTGGTTTCGTGGGCTTTACCCAAGGGGCTCTGCTACGACCCAAAGGAAAAAAGAATCGCCATCCATCTCGAGGACCATCCCCTCGAGTACGCGACGTTCGAAGGCACGATTCCGCCCAGACAGTATGGCGCTGGCACCGTCATCGTATGGGACCGCGGGACGTGGGAATCGGTTGGTGACCCGAGAAAGGCCTTGGCTGCCGGGAAGCTGATGTTTCAACTCCATGGCGAGAAACTCGCGGGCTTGTGGGAACTGGTGCGTATATCCAAGCCAGGCGACAAACAGGACCAGTGGATGCTCTTCAAGAAACGCGATGAATGGGCACAACCGCTGGCGAAATACGATGTCATCAAGGCGCTTCCAGACAGCGTCGCCACGAAGCCGTTGGGGCTGCTCGAAGAGCGGGAGCCGAAAGTCGTGCGGCCGGCGCGCAAGAGCAACCAGGAAATCGACCTGTCTGCAGCAACGAGCGCGCCGCTCCCCGCCAAACTCGAACCGCAGCGCGCGACTCTGGCTTCGTCGCTACCGACGGGCGGCGACTGGATAGTTGAATCGAAACTGGATGGTTACAGAATGCTCGCCCGAGTCGACAAAGGGCGCGTGAAACTGTTCACGAGTGGCGGACACGACTGGACGAAGAAGCTCCCAAGCCTGGCTGCAGGGGTTGCAAACCTGCCAGTCTCCAGTGGATGGCTTGACGGCGAAATAGTCGTGCTGAGCAACGGGCTGCCAGATTTCTCCGCTCTGCAGAACGCTGTAGACGGCGTCAGGAATGAGGAAATCATCTATTTTCTGTTCGACCTCCCGTACTTCGATGGGAGGGACCTCAGGAACGTCCCCCTGTGGGCCCGGCGCGCGCTGCTTTCCAGCACGCTCAAAGATGAAGGCGACCGCATCCGGTTCAGTCAGGATTTCGACGCTTCGGTGGCCCAGATATTCGAGGCGGCTGCCGGTCTCGGTCTCGAAGGCCTGATGTTGAAACGTCGCGACGCGAGTTATGAGTCAGGGAGAACGCAGACCTGGCTGAAGGCAAAGTGCCGGCTTCGGCAGGAGCTTGTGGTCTGTGGTTTCACCGCTCGGGGCGGCAAGGACGGCGAAGTTGGCAGCCTCCTGCTTGGTTATTATGTCGGCAACCAGCTCCATGACGCCGGCAGCGTCGGCACCGGTTGGAATGCCCGCACTGGCCGGGACCTATGGCTGCGCCTGACGCCGCTCGAGCTGGATGCAACTCCCTTTGACGTCGCCGTATCGAAGCCCAGCCGCTGGTCGAGGCGTGCGGCTGGCAGCGAGCGCTGGGTTCGGCCTGAACTCGTTGCCGAGGTCGAGTTTGCCGAGTGGACTGCGGAAGGCGTCGTGCGCCAGGCGTCGTTCAAGGGTCTGCGCGTCGACAAGCCCGCGCGCCTCGTCGTCCGGGAGGCCGGTGAGACGCTAACGCCGGCGCCCGCCTCTCAGGTGAAAGTCACGCACCCTGAGCGTGTCGTCGACCCAACAAGCGGCGTTACAAAGCTGGACTTGATTCGGTATTACGAAAGCATTGCCCAATGGATGCTTCCCCATCTGGCGGACCGGCCGCTTGCGATGGTCCGTGCGCCTACGGGCATTTCCGGCGAGCTGTTTTTTCAGAAGCATGCAGAAAGGACCGGCATGCCCGGTCTCAAGGCGCACGACCGTGACTTGTGGCTGAATCATCCGCCATTACTGACGGTCGACACAACTGACGCTCTGATGTCGGCGGCCCAAATGAACGTCGTTGAGTTTCACACCTGGAATTCGACGGTTCAGCGAATCGACCAGCCTGACAGGGTCATCTTTGACCTCGACCCAGGCGAAGGCGTGAAGTGGAAGCAGATTCAGGAGGCGGCTGTCCTTGTCCATGCATTGCTTACGGAGCTGGGCCTGAAGGCCTGGTTAAAGACGAGCGGCGGCAAGGGGCTGCATGTCGTCGTGCCGCTTACGCCAAGACTTGACTACAAATCTGTGAAGGCGTTCTCGCAGGCGTTCGTCCGGCATCTGGCCAAAACCATTCCAGACCGCTTTTCAGCGACTTCAGGGGCAGCCAACAGAATCGGCAAAGTCTTTGTTGACTATCTACGCAATGGAAAAGGGCAGACGACCGCCACTGCATTTTCCGTACGGGCACGGCCGGGGATGGGTGTCTCGATGCCGGTTTCATGGGAGCAACTATCCGACCTAAAAAGCGGCGCGCACTGGACGGTGCAAACGGCGAGAGAGTATCTTAGCTTTCAAACGCAAGACCCTTGGGAAGCATACTGGTCGGCAAAACAGTCGCTGGCGTCAGCCATAAAGCGCCTACGGTAGGAAAGCTGTCGCCGAGCTCGTCGCGGTGATTCGCAAGATGCGTACATGCCACGCAGCGCACGACGCGGGCCGGCAGCGACAGGCACATCACGTGCTCTGCAACGCGGAGGGTTGGCCTTCTTAAATAGATAGTTGGTAAGCAGCACCGGCGGCACCTGCGCCGGCCTCTATCAGGAGAATCACATGACAGCGCGTTCCATCGCATCGCTGACGCTTTCCTTCGGCCTGGTGTCCATACCGGTGAAGCTGTATTCGGCTACGGACAGCGCTGCCGGCGTCGGCTTCAATCTGCTGACGCCGGACGGCGGTCGTGTCAAGCAGCAGTACATTTCCGAGGCCACCGGAGATGTCGTCGCCCGCGCTGACATGAAGAAAGGCTACGAATTTGAAAAGGGACAATTCGTCGTCTTCGCTCCCGACGAATTGAAGGCCCTTGAGGAAGGTGCGAGCCACGTTGTTGAGATAGTTTCCTTCGTCCCTGAGAAGTCGGTGGACCCGCTCTACTATGACAAGGCGTACTTCATCGCTCCGGACAAACGGGGCGGCAAACCGTACAGTCTGCTGCAACAGGCGATGCGCGAAAGCGAACGCTGCGCGCTAGCAAAATGGTCGTACAAGGGAAAGACCCGAATTGTTCAGATAAGGCCGGCGGAAGATGGGATGGTCTTTCAGCAATTGCTGTTTGCCGATGAGGTGCGCGCGCTGAGCGATTTGCACATCGAACAGGTGAGTGTCAGTGATACGGAGCTGAAGCTCGCCCTTCAAATCATCGACCAGGTTTCGGAAGACGCATACGACCCGACTGCGTACGAAGACGAAGAGAAGAAGCGGATTCTCGAAGCCATCGACCGGAAAATTGCTGGCAAACAGATTGTGTCACCAGAGACGCCAGCAGAGGAATCCGGTGGCCAGGTGATTGACCTGATGGAAGCGCTGCGAGCAAGTCTGAGCACCAACAAGGCAAAGCGAGCCGCACCTGCCAAATCGGTTGCGAAGACGGCTCCGGCAAAAAAGGCTTCGGCAGATGACGTTGAAGGACTGTCAGCCAAACCGCGGCGCCCCGTCAAACGAGCCGCTCCGAGAGTCGACGTGAAAGAAGCGCCGCCGGCAAAGGTTCGAGCTCGCAAGTGAACAGACGAAATCTGTCACACGACTATTCTTTGCGGAGCCTCCAGTCCCTGCTGGGCGTTTCGCGCAGAGTTCTGTCTGGACTGATTGACGCGGGGTTTGTTCATCCCGCGCGCGGTCGGCGGAACGAACTTCGTTTCTCGTTCCAGGATGTCGTGGTCCTTCGCACCGCATTTCAACTGCAATCCGCGAAAGTCTCATCACGGAAAATTCTCAAGGCGCTTGCCAAGCTGAAAGCCGAACTCCCTGACGAACTTCCGCTGTCTGGAATCCGAATCACATCGGTCGGCGAAACTGTAGCGGTCAGGTCAGGACAGTCCCAATGGGACGCTGCATCAGGCCAGCACCTGCTTGATTTCGAGGTTGCACCTATCCGAGGTGATGTAGCGTTTTTGGACTCGGCTCCGCGAAACCTGGCGAGTCGGGAAGAGCAGGCAGAAGAATGGTTCGCACTTGCCGAGCAGCTCACCGAAACAGATGCGGTGGGTGCGGAACAGGCCTACCGGAAAGTGCTTGAGCTTGCGCCATCACCGCATTACGACGCATATACCAATCTGGGCGTATTGCTATGCGAGGCGGAAACGCGTTGCGATGAGGCGTTGTCCATTTTCGATGGCGCACTCGAGCATTTTCCCGACGACGCGTTGCTTCACTTCAACCGCGCAGTCGTCCTAGAGGAACTGAAACGCTACGACGCGGCGGCAGCGGCCTATCAGCGGTGCATAGAAATTGACCCGACGCATGCCGACGCTCACTTCAACCTTGCCCGGCTAAGCGAGATTCGTGGCGACAAGCAAGGTCTCGTCAGGCACCTGAGCGCCTATCGGCGGCTGGTCGGCTGAATTAGATTTGCCGGTCGGCAATAGGCGGCATGCCGCCGGTGAAAAAACCTTCATAAGTAATAGCGCCGCAGCATAAGCTACGGCGCTTGTCATTCAGAAGACCGAAGGCTATCTCACTCAGTTTTTCAGGTCGTCGGGCACCTTGCCGCCGTTCTCTGACAGCTTCTGCATTACTTCGCGATGCAGCCAGACATTCATCGTGGCTGAATCCTCCGTGTTGCCCGTGTAATGAAGTTCGGAGGCCAGTCGCTTGCGGGCGTCGAGGCTGCTATCGAGCCCGAGGAGCTTGAGCAGGTCGACAATCGATGTGCGCCAATTCAATTGCTGTCCGCTTCCTTCCTGCATTTGCGTAAGGACCGCTCCAACATCCACGGTTGGCATTGGCGCAGCGGAGGGTTGTGAGGGTTGCGCTGCCGCAGTCGATGGTGTGGATGGCGCACCGGCTGGTGCTGTTGTGGAACCGGGTGCCGGCGCGGTGGCGGCCGGCGCTGCAGTAGCCGCTGAGGTTGTGTTGGCTGGGTGGTCATGCGGAAAAATCTTATTGAGGATGGTCGAAAAGATGCTCATTTGTTGCTCCTTGGGTCATGACACACAATGGTCGGCCTTCTTGGTCGCGCAACGGACATGCCTACCCGATTTTCATCTACGGGTTCTTCCTGCTGTCGCTCCTCGGCTGGCTTATTGTGAAGGCCATCCAATTCGTGAAGGCCGGATAAGCGCGCCCGCCGAGAATCAAACGCCCAACTGCTGGGGCGCTTTAAGCGAACGAATCCGTCGATGAGCTGATATGCGCAATCGAACGTGCCGCGCGTCACGTAAGCGCTTCGAAGCGACTGAGGACGCTGCCGACCGTCTCCAAAGACGTCATCTTGGCAGTCGTGGCCACAAACCATAAACAGCGCTTTTCGCTTTCAGCGGATGGCAAGCGAATACGCGCGGCGCAAGGCCACTCGGTAGGTGTGGACCTTGGATATGCCGCGATGGAACCGCCTGCTGTTCTCTATCACGGCACCGCCTGGAGTAACTGGACGAGTATCGCCGTTGAAGGGTTGACAGCTCAAACTAGGCACGCAGTCCATCTGAGCACGGATGCCGATACGGCAACGCGGGTCGGTGCTCGCCACGGCCAACCACTGGTGTTGGTCGTGGACGCGGCGCGGAAGCACGCTGACGGGTACGCTTTCTCGCGGTCGGATAATGGAGTTTGGCTTATTGAGGTAGTGCCAGCGGTTTACCTCGCTCAACTTGGGCCGCACGGGCATGGGTCGAAATCATGAATGTGTGCGCTCGTGTGAAATCTCTCACAACTCAACGCATGCAACGGCGTGGGCTGAGTCGCGAGCGCGCGAAGGAACTGCTACTTGCTGATACCGTTGCTGGGCTCAAGGATGCAAATCCGAGCGCTCAGTCGGCGAGACTGAACTTCGCCGACGGTTTCGACGATGAAGGCGAGCCGGCCTTCATCGTGTGCAAGCCCTTTTTCACAGCGGGGGATTGATGGTGACCGAATCCTGCACGATTCTTATCTTGGGATGCCGTGACTTGTCCGAAAGCTGTGTGATTCACCGACAAATTTGTCCGAAAACTGTGTATTTCAAGGCCACTGAGTCTGTCGCTAGGAGCTGGTGACTGTCGTCCTCATCATCATCAAAAACGCTTCTGCAGAGACCAAGCGATGAAGCGCATACACAGCCACGTTGTACTAGTGCGGTACAGGACGATGGAAGACAAGGCTAGACATCGCATCAGTCCGTAGTTCCCGGGGAGCGGTAAGCGAACCGTTTGCTATGAGTGCGCCGGTGCCAGGGCGCAAAAAACTTCGTCGCCAATTTTCACCTGGCCGGCGACCGGGCGACTACTTAGCATGACAGCTCCTTTCTATTCGGGAGTTGAACATGAAGACACTGACCAAACAACAGGCCAATGACCGCGCCGACGCGCTCAACAAGAACAAGGGAACGAGCGGAACGAACCCCACAAATGCGAAGGTGCATGGTAATCGAGGAAATCAGCTGGACGCGAACCGGAAAAACAAATAATCTCTCAGCGCCCCGCTTCGGCGGGGCTCCTGTCTCCAACACTGGTCCGCATCATGAAGATTGTTGGCTTCCCTACCCAAGGTGAGGTATTGCAGTTCGTTTTCGACGCGTTCGGGGTTCTGCCCAGAAAACATGAGCGAGACGAAAGCTTCGACGAAGCTAGGAAGAAGTCTACGCAGACGGCGCTGCGGCGCCTGGCCAACGAAGTCGGCCAACTCGACCCGAATCTTGGCAAGCTTCTCGTGACATTCAGCTATCTCATCGCGGGCGTATTGCCACCGCGCGAGTTCTGGGCGTTCGGCGATGTCTTTTTTGACCTGTTTGACACCTATCGACATGCGCTGAAGACAGAAGGTACCTACCTCCCAAAGTCCGAGACGGCCAAATGGTTTCTGCTGGAGAGCGTCGCCCCAAGGTTGGCGATGTCCCTCGCCAAGCATCTCCAACGGCACAACGTCGCAGCGGACGACCTTCTCGTCCCGGCAGACGCTTTCTGGTACCTGCCTAAACGCGACGGCGATAGCTGGCAGTGGCCACTCGAACGCGTCATGCGCTGGGTGTACGAACTCTCCGGAACGTCAATCCAACGGTTCCATTGCCCGGACGACACTGATTTAGCGCTTCTGGGTAAGAACCTCGACAGCGCAAAAAATTGGCTCGCAGGTCGCAATGTTCCGTCATGGTCATCGCTGCTTCAGAACTTCGCCGAATCGTTCGTGGCGCTCGGCAGATTTCGAGCCAAGCAAGGGCTGCAGTCGCTTTCCGAAGCGCAGAAAGTGAGTATCCGGACTGCGCTATTTCTGTCGCGTGCCGCGACAGACCTCTCGATGCTCGTGCTGAAGCACTTTGGGAATGAGACGCTGCAGGAATTCTGCAACTGCTTTTGCCTGGTCGCCGAGCACCTCTTGGAAGACACCCATAGCGTTCGCGAGTTCGTGCAGGAACTCATCGCTCGCGAACAAATTCCCGCAAGCCATTGGGATGAGGTCTGGTTCAACGTCGTCTCGGACTATTGGGACCAACTTGCGGAGCGGCAACTCGCCATCAGCCACGGCTTGGCGAGCGGCCGTATCACTACCGACGAAGCCATTGTGGCGAGTCGGGCATTCGGACGATTTGCTGCGTTCCAATTTGAACATCCGGAGGCCTTCGCCCCTCAACACGCCTTCCCTGACGGGTTCGAAGAACTCCTGCGCGATGGGTTTGCTTTGAGGAAGTCCAGAGACCTCACAATGTCGAGCATTGAGGCCTATCGCACGCGCCTCGAGAGTCGCGGGCTTACGGAAACACTTTCATGGATGGTTCCTTGGCAACGAAGTACCTACTACTATCGTGAACAAAAGTACGCAGAAGCCTACCCATTCATAAAGGACGCGTACGAACGCGCTCGGTACTGCGCTGGAGCACATCAGTACCTACTCGTGAATCAATTCATCGAGTTGTCTGCGAAGAACGATAAGTGGAAGGAGTTCACGCAGGGCGTTCATTGGGCTACCTACTTAGGATTTGACGTACGATGGTTGCGAAAGAAACCACCGACCAAGGAGAACCTGGAATTTGTGTTCGTGGTTATGAAGAAAGCGACCTATTCGGACTAGCTTAATCCCCGCTTCGCCGCTTCCGACGAAAGCGAGCTTGGGAACGTGCTCTTGGTTCGTCCAGTCATTGTTTGAAATCGAGGGTGAACGGCGCGATGCCCCCTCCAGATTCCACATATCCGGTGTGACTGCTGACTGGGCGAAGTATTCTCTCGGCTGGTCGCCTATCTCTCGTAGAGCAGGTCATGTTAAACCTGATAAGGCGAACCGTGAGAGCATTGCAAGGGGCGACCATGCGCGGCCAGATTTCAAAGACGAAACAGCGACCGATTTCGAAAAGGGGAGTGAAAGATGAGCACGGTGCTCGAGACCCAACCCAGTGCGGCAGAGGAGCCGGAGCGCAAGGCGACGCCGCACACAGCCGTACTCGACCCGGAACGCCGCAAGGACACCGGGCTGAGGTCAGGCCTGATTGCGGAGAAAGACGCGCTTTACATGGCGTACTACGAAGGCGTTATTTTTCACCGATACCCGGCGAACGCATCGCTGCGCCTCGGCAACGAGGTCGCCTTCTACGAAGTTGCGCTTCACGGGAAGGTGTATCGCGCGCTCGCGCGGCCTGTGCCCGGGCAGAGTCCGCGAACCGCCCCCCGCGACCTGAAATACGGGCTCGCACGCGCATGCTCGGAAGGCCTGCAGAAGGATGGCTGGCTGCTCGAGCCACCTACCGCCATTCCCAATACGCCGCGCGCACTGGTGCGTGAACTTCAGGAGGTCACTGGCCTTGCCGTCGGAGACATCGTCGACAACGCGTACAGCATTCTGAACTATCGTCGCCACCACGGCGCGCAGTATCCCGATACGATGGAGCCGAAGGGATATAGCTTCAAAGAACTGTTTCTGATGTCGGTCGACACGGACGGCACCCTGAAGACCTTCTATGAAACGCCCTCGGGTGTGAACCCGGAAAAGTGGACAAACTTCCTGCGGGTGCTCGACCGCAAGGAGTGTGAATCGCTTCGGCAGTACGCCGTCTCGGGCATGGCTGTCGGGGAAGCCGGGGAAGCCGGTGCAACGGCCATCCGCGAGGCATTGCACCTGCGTGACGGCCGGCTTCGCGCGGTTCCGCCGGCGTCGTATATGCCCTTTATGGAGCGCTTTCCCCTAGCCGACCACCAGAAGCTCGAACGCACCGTGGGCGGACAGCGACGATAACCGGCCACTGGGCGGAATCTGGCCAAGCCCAACTCTGCGTTCGAAACGCCTCCCACCCAGCAGAAGAGCCGGACTAACTGCATGGCGACACCGCATTCGGCCGAGAAAGGACGCGCCTGAACACTATGCTGCCATTCAGGGAAACGAACCGGATACCGTGCTGATGCGCGGCGGCAGTTGCATTGTCAGTCCTCTGGGCGAAATCCTCGCAGGTCCAGTCTTCGATACAGACGCCATCCTTGTGCAAGAACTGGACTCGGGAGACTTGGCCAGAGCCAAGTATGACTTCGACGTTGCCGGGCATTACGCGCGCTCTGACGTCTTTCGGCTGCACGTGAATGAAGCGCCCATGCCTCCCGTCGTTTTCGAGCAGCGCCCTTTGTAACACACCTGTCAGGGTAGCGCGCACGTCGACTTCGTGCCCGTAGTAGGCGCGGTCTTCGTCCTAGTCGACGGTGACCAGGCCCTCGAAGTCGAGGCTAAGGTCGTCACCGTCGTATTCGTCCAGTATGTCCCGCCAAGGCAGCTCGATAAACGAGATGGAAGCCGACGGCGGCGAAAGCTCGAACGGCACGGCAACGATAGAATGACAGCCGGTGACGGCAACCGTCAGTTCATTCTCGCCCCGTCTTCCCGTGCAGCGGCGCCAGCGCTCGCAGGATAGAGTGATGTGGCTGCCGATGCTGGCCTCAAAAACGAAAGCAGCATCTCGACATGCATCGCGGACACTGCCTCGATGGCAGACGGCTCCGAGTAGTCCCGCCCGATGAACGCTTTTAGCGTGAACCGGTTGGACACCACGTAATAGCCCATTGCGACCAGGGTGACATAGAAATCCAGCGCGTCTACATCGGCGCGGAAGTCGCCGGCCGCTGCGCCACGCGCCAAGGTTGCGCTCAACAGGCTAATCACCGGCGAAATGGCCTCTCGCAGTTTCGGCGAGCGCTCGAGATATTGCCCTCCGTGCAGATTTTCGTTGTTGATGAGGTTCAGCCACTGGGGGTTTGACCTCAGGTAATCCCATATGGAGAGTGCGAGCGCTCGAATGGCGTCTGCGGGTTGCAGCCCCGACAGGTCCTGGCTCACTTCATGATTCGCGAACTCCACGTACATGGCCTCGAGGACGGCGACGTACAGCCCTTCCTTACTTTGAAAATAGTAATAGAGCATCCGCTCGTTCGTGCAGGCAGCGGCGGCTATTGTGTCGACGCGCGCCCCGGCGAGCCCGAGCGTTGAGAACTGTTGCGTCGCGGCCTCCAGAATGCGCCGGCGCGTGCCCTCGGGGTCTCTTTTCATTTTGGGTTCGTTCATTGTCGGTGGCTCCCATCTTTGCAGTGGAATGCTTCAGTAACGCCGACATTATGCGCGTCTCCCGTCGTCGATTTCCACGGACGGTAAAATGTCGCATTCGAGGAGAGAGCGAGAATGGACAAACGAAATTACGCTAGCCACGCAGACGCGGTCTTCACGGTGTTCGAGATGCTGCGGAAGGAGCTTGCGGTAGATTGTGATGACTCGGCTGTGCTGGGCCGGTTGCATGAGATTGCTTCGCTTCCAGCGGCTGACTTCTTCGCCGCGCTTGGTGACCTGGCAGCAGGCCTGCCTACGCAGGCTGACCCATCAGTCGCTCTGTCACGCTGCGCTCCGCTGCCGTGCGCATTCGCGAGGCCGTTAACCATTCCGCGAGACGCACGCTGACTCAGCCATGGAGCAATGGCGCGCTAGCGGTGTGAAACGCTGGCTGCAGCACCTCGTCAGACAAGTGTCTGACATCTGGCGAGCGCATGCCAAGCTGGCGCGTGCGCATAAATTGCGGACCAAACCAGAATCACATCATTATTTGAAAACGCGCCCGCATCACACCCCGCTCACGGCACCCTGGCGTCGAGTTCCGGACGCATGACCACGCATTCCCGCGCCGTCGGCTCATTGCGGGCGACGACGAAAACGGCGGGGGTCGGGCTGCGGTTGACGGCGACATGGGCCACGCCCGCCGGGGTGAAGATGTAATCACCGGGGCGCACCACCTGCCGGTCTTCCAGTGCCTCGCCCGTATAGAACTCGATTTCGTCGCCGCTCAGCATGTAATGCGCGGTGTCATGGTGTTCGTGAATGTGAGCGCTGGTTCTGCCCCCGGGCGGCACGGACACCACGCCCAGGTAGAGAACCTCGGACCCCACCGTCTCCTTGCTGATACCGGGCGCATGCACGGAGCCCTGCTGGGACATGTGGCTGGCACCACCACGAACAACACGACCCACTTTCGCCCTCGGTGAGGTTGTTTCCATTGCGCACCTCCGGTCATCAACCCGCGTATCCGTCACGCCATGGCAATCACTATAGGCGACGGTAGAAAGGGTAAGGGCCGGGATTTCGGCTCTCAGTTTCCTGGACGCTTCAGTCGCTGCGCGGCGTCCGGCGGCGGCGCATCGCACGCGAAACTCTGGGCGGTCAGTGCGTCGGTATACACGGTCCAACCGGCCGCATCGGTCGCGCGCACGCGGATTGGCCGTTCGACCGTCGGCCGGTCGCCGCGGCGATAGAGACACGGTGGCGCGTAGTTGAAATCGAGGAAGCCGTACGGGTCAGCCGGCAGCGTGCCCGGGATGATGAAGGCAATGCCCTGCGTGTCGCCCGGAAGCTGGTCAACGCGGAGCGCCACC
>NZ_JARESU010000081.1:0-37301 GCF_046027075.1 Paraburkholderia sp. RL18-085-BIA-A
AGGCCAAAAGGGGGTGGCACGCCTGATCACTACCGCAATACCGCCGGCATGACACTTGACTACGCCCTGTCCAAACAAACGGACGTATACGCAAGCTACCTTTACGACAAGCTAAGTACGGCTGGAACCGCGAACAGCTTCGGTGCCGGGATCCGGCATGCATTCTAGCAAATTCCAATTTTACTTTGGAGTAGCGCCATGAGAACCAAACACATTCTTACTCTCGCTGAAGTTGACGAGATCCTGGCCGCGGCGCGGAATGAGGCGTTCAAACACAACTGGGTAATCACGATCGCCGTGGTTGACGACGGAGGACATCTGCTTGGGCTTTCTCGACTGGACGGCGCGTCACCCGTAAGCGCTTCTATTGCGATTGAAAAGGCGCGCACATCGGCGATCAGAGGCCGGGAGTCCAAGGCGTTTGAAGGCATGATCAACGGTGGGCGTTTTGCTTTTCTGAGTACCCCGCTCCTCGCCACTCTGGAAGGCGGAGTACCCATTATGTTCGATGGCCAGTGCGTCGGCGCGGTGGGCGTTTCCGGGGTTAAACCCGAGCAAGGCGCGCAGATCGCGTCCGTAGGTGTCTCGACCGTCTTGCGCTAACCAAAATATGCCTGGTGGGAATAACCACTATGCGCGCCACATCCCTACACACAATCGACTGACTAGTCGATCATTCCCATGTGGTTTGCGCCTATCGCGGCAATCACCCAATCGTCGCACGGAGCACTAGCGTAACAACGAGCGGGCACGTGGCCCTGCTCGTTCTATCGTCTTGAGGGTTTGGGTCGTTTTTGCGTTTCGTTCGCTCCGTTGATCCGCTGACGCTTCGCGCCACACCTGATTTTGACCCTTGTCGTCCCATCTAAATGAGTTCACCGTGACAGACCGAACGATGATCAGCTCGGGCCAATACCTCGAGCATTTCAAATCCATTCCAAAACACGTACGCTGGACTCCCGCCCGGATCGAGCAATCAATGCGCGACACCCTGGGCGCCCGTCCGGACACCGGTGACCTATGGATTTTCGGCTACGGATCGTTAATATGGAATCCTGTCTGTCAGTTCGATATACAACATAAAGCAATTCTGGAAGGATGGCATCGGAGTTTTTGCCTTAGAACGATTGCTGGACGCTCAAGCCCGCAATTGCCGGGCAGAATGCTGTCATTGGAACCAGGCGGAATAACCGAAGGCGTCGCGCTGCGGTTACCCGCGCGCGCACTTGAAAACGAATTGCCGCTTTTATGGATCCGCGAAATGCCGACGGGTGCGTATCGACCGACCTGGTCGCCGATAGCCATGGAGGACGGCACCCGTCCCACGGCATTGACATTTGTTGCCGATCGGAATCACCAGCTCTATGAGCCCAACGCCTCTGTTGCTTCAGTAGCGGCATTGATCGCGTCCGCCTGCGGCCCCCTCGGAACGAATGCCGATTACCTGTTCAAACTCAAGGAATCGCTAGCCTCGTGGAACGTTGCAGATAGCTATGTTGACAACCTGGTTGACGCTGTCGTCCGGCGTCAAGCCGAATGTGTGGACGCCGGCGGTGACCTGTATCCATGCTTGCAGAGAATGGGAGTTATTCATCCTGGCTACGTACCAGCGCGACGCGAGTTCCGGGAAGATCCTACCCAATGCGAGCCGACGGTTCGCCTACTCAGGTCGGGTATCCCCGATTAACCAACCGGAGACTTATCATGTCGCTCCAGGACAAGCTCGACGTATTCAAGGCCGATTTCAAGGCAGGCAAGCCGCCGTACAACGCACCGCCCGAAATCCATCCGATCATGGAACGCGCGACCGCGGAACTCATCGCCAGCGGCCAGGCCACCCGCGCCGTCAAGGCGGGCGACCGCGCACCGCAATTCCACCTGCTGGACCAGGACGGCAACGCGGTGTCCTCTGCCGAGCTCCTCGCCAGGGGACCGCTTATCGTCACGTTCTACCGCGGCGTCTGGTGTCCGTACTGCAACCTCGAACTGCAGGCGATGAACGAAGTCCTGCCCCAGATTCAGGCACTCGGCGCCAACGTGGTCGCCGTCTCGCCACAGACCGCCGTTAACAGCCGCAAGTCCGTACGCAGCAACGAGCTGCGCTTCCCGGTGCTGAGCGACGTCAGGAACGAGACCGCGGCCGCGTTCGGCCTGCGTTTCAATCTGCCCGACTATCTGGTCGACTTGTACAAGATGCTCAAGAACAATCTGCCGTCGTTCAACGGCGATCCGAGCTGGACGCTGCCGATGCCGGCACGCTATGTCATCGGCGAGGACGGCGTTGTGCTGTACTCCGAAATCAATCCCGACTACACGCATCGGCCCGACCCGTCGGACATGCTGCCGGTCATCAAGAGGGCCGTCGGCGTCTGATCCAGCCCTCGTCCGCGCCGCAGCATGCGGCGCGGTCTTTACTTTCCAACCAGAGCATCATATGACTGCACGCACCTTCCTGATCACCGGCGCAACCAAGGGTATTGGACGAGCGCTCTCCGAACGTCTTGCTCGAAGCGGCCATCGCGTCATCGGTCTCGCGCGCGAGGACGTGGACTTCCCCGGCGAGCTCGTGCGGGTCGACCTTGCAAACCGCGCAGCGACAGAGTCTGCACTACAGGATCTGACGCGCCGCCATTCCATAGACGGCGTGGTCAACAATGTCGGCCTCGTGCGCCCGCAGAACATCGGGAACATCAGCCTCGACGACCTGAACGACGTCCTTACGCTCAACTTGCAACCGGCCGTACAGACCGTTCAGGCACTGCTGCCTGGTATGCGCGAACGCCGCTGGGGACGTGTCGTAAACATCTCCAGCTTGACCGTACTCGGTGTCGCCCAGCGTACCGCGTATGCAGCCGCAAAGGCCGCTCTCGTGAGCTTCGCGCGATCATGGGCACTGGAATTGGCTGATACTGGCGTCACTGTCAATGCAGTGGCGCCGGGGCCGACCGAAACCGATCTGTTCCGGGCCAACAACCCGCCGGGAAGTGAGAGCGAGCGACGCTACCTCGCCGCTGTGCCAATGAAACGCTTTGGAAAGTCCGACGAAATTGCGGCAGCGATTTCATTCCTGCTCTCCGAGGACGCGGGTTTCATCACCGGTCAGACTCTATACGTGGACGGCGGTGCATCTATCGGCAAAGCCCCGTTTTGAACGGGGAAGCCGCTTCGGCCGGGCGGCGAAGGAAATTGTCATGGACAGACTAAACGTCATGCAGGTTTTCACGAAGGTCGTGGATCTGAATAGCTTCTCAAGAGCGGCGGAAGCGCTCGACCTGCCGAATGCGTCGGTCTCGACCGCGATTCAGGCACTTGAGTCCCACCTCAAGGTGCGGTTGCTCAACCGAACAACCCGACGCATCAGTCTGACGCCCGACGGCGCAGCCTATTACGAACGCTGCATCCGGATTCTCGCGGACGTCGAAGCCGCCGAGAATTCACTGATCACCAGCGGCAACACGCCCACCGGTAAGTTGCGCGTGGACATGTCTGGCTCGCTGGGCCGTTCGATCGTGGTGCCCGCTCTCCCCGACTTTCAGGCGCGATATCCAGGCATCGAGCTCATGCTCGGCTTTGGAGACAAGGATGTGGATCTCGTTGGGGAAGGTGTCGATTGCGTCGTTCGAATCGGAGAACTTCCCGACTCTTCACTCGTCGCGCGTCGGCTCGGTTCGCTCGAAATGGTCACCGTTGCCAGCCCAAGCTACCTGCGCCAGCATGGTACGCCGTCCACTATTCGCGATCTCGACAAGCATATTGCTATCAATTATCTTTCGAGCAGAACCCGAAATTTCATCAGTATGCATTTCGTGGTTGAGGGCAAGCGCACCGAAGTGAGGATGCGATCCAGTCTCGCGACCAATGAAGCCGACGCGTACGTTGGTTGTGCGACCATGGGGCTCGGGATCATTCAGATCCCTCTGTTTCTTGTACATTCGCGTCTCGCACAAGGAGATCTCGTCGAGATTCTTCCGGATTCCCGCCCCGCGCCGCTGCCCATATCCGCAGTCTATCCCCACCATCGACACTTGTCGCCGCAAGTCCGTACCTTCGTCGAGTGGATTGCCGAACGCTTCGAACAAAGCCCGCTGTTTTATCGCCACGATGCTGCGCCTGCGCCTCGCATTTCGACGGCCGATCGAGGGCTGGGTCAAGATTGTCGTGCGCGCACCGGTCCACGCGAAGCATTTGCTGCGACTCACCCCGAACACGCTCAGGAACAACGGCGCGTCAGTGCAAGAAGTCAACCTGCTTCCACTTTCTCGTGAACATCTTGTGCAATTGGTCGCTGTCGCGCTTCGCCGTAGCAGCGAAAGCGCGGAGCCACTCGCCGAACTTGTCTCCCAGAAGACCGGGGCAAGTCCGTTCTTCGTGGTCCAGCCCCTGACGGCACTCGCCGAAGACGGGTCGCTCACCTTCGATCACAGCACCGCAGTTCGCTGCTTTCGATCTTGCGCTCGCCTTCCGGTGTCCGCACCACCACCCGAACCGACTCGCCCGAGATTCCTTCGACGCTCACCGTCACTGCCGACATAACAATAATGGTGGAGGCCTGAAGAACGTTCGCCCGGCGTGGGTCAGCGCGCTGTATCGAAAGCCATCGCGACATTGGAAGAGCGATTTGCAGTCCGACTACTGCTTCGATCGACGCGGGGCTTGACTCCAACCGACGTGGGTGAGGCATTTTAAGAACGGGCGAAGCGCGTGATGGCGGAAGTGGAGCAAGCTGAGCACGTGGCGCGAGGGGCAGCACACGCTTATCCGGGCGAGTACGTGTGAGCGCAGACATTACGTTTACGCGATTGCACCTCATGCCCGCGCTCAACGGGTTCCTCGGCAGCTACCCGGACGTTACACCTGATATTCTTCTGGATGAGCGCAATGTCGACCTGCTTGAGGATGGCGTCGACGTCGGCTTGCGGACCGGAACGCACGACACTTTAAATATGTCGGCACGCAAGCTCCGGGAAGTACCTCGATATGTCGTCGGTTCCCCAGCCTATTTCGAGCACGTCGGCATCCCCGCTACGCCAGGCGAATTGAGCTGCCATCAGTTCATCAACTATAGCCAGCTAGGTGGTGGACGCGTCTGGACGTTTCGACGAAACGATACCGAGCCGTCCGTTTCCCTTAATGGCCGGCTCTCGCTGAGTGCGCTCGAAGGGGTACGCGAAGCAGTTCTTGCAGATACGGGTATAGCGGTCGCGCCAGAGTGGGTGTTTTTGCCCGAACTGAAAAGTGGTCAGGTCAGGACCAACTGACGGACTGGCGTCTCCCCATGCGCGCTATGGGCGGTCATTCCCGCGGGCCGGATGGCAAGTAGAAAGACGCGTGCTTTCGTCACCTGTGTGCAGGAGACGCTTGGACAGGCGAATGCTTCGGTAGCGGCGCCACAGCCATGTGGTGGCTATTTTTCGGCGCCTATCCAGGAGGCACTGACTTCATGAGGCTCCGACTCCGCCAACGCCGCAAAAGCGGCTTCCGGGTGCCTGGCGGCTACCACTGTTTGCCAACCGAATCAGCCAAAGAGCGAAAGAGCCGGCAAGCGATCTCCGTCCTTGCCGGCCGCGCTGCATCAGGCGAAGAACCCGGCCAGCGCACGAGTCACTGCGGCCGCGTCATTTTCCATTGGAATATGTCCAGCTTTTGGAATCCGGACAAGTTGCGTATTCGGGATCTCCCTGGCGAACTTCTCAGCGAACTCGACGATCTGGAAGCTGTCGTCTTCGCCCCACACGAGCAGTTTTGGCGTCTGCGACGCACGAAGGCGCGGCAACAGATCCATCGTGTAACGACTGTCCGCCGCGCCAGCAAGGGCGAGCCACGACCGGGCTACGCGCGGATCTCTCCACGGCTCGAGATACTCCTCCACTTCGCTTTCCGTTGCCTGGCGGGCCAATGCCGTGAGCACGGACTTGCGACGAGCGGTGAGGACATCGTCCGTGGTCGTTGCAGCCATGACCGCCGGGTCGCGGAACCGGGCAACGCCAGGCACGGGCCAAGAGTCGAACATGACTGCGTTGACGAGCGCGAATTTGCCGACCGCAATCTTCCCGTCCACCAGGACCTGCTGCGCGACGCCCCCGCCGATGTCGTGCCCTGCGAGGCCCACAGACCCGTCGATACGCAGTGCATCGAGAAATTGTGGCAGCCAACCGGCCAAGGCGGGGATCGAGGCATTTGCGACAGTCAGCTCGCCGCCGGAGCGGCCAAATCCTGGGAAATCCACAGCGATCGGGCGTAGACCCGCGTCAGCCAGACCGTCGAGCACCGGCTGCCATACCCGGCTCCAATAAGTGCCATGCAGTAGCAATAAAACAGGCCCAGTCTGGTCCCCTGCAGTAAGGTAGCTAACCGGCACGCCAGCTACGTCGACGGTTCGTCGTTCCATGGTGATTCTCCTCAGTTGTCGTCGGCGGCGCCCAGGCGACTCGCTGCTTCTGGGCGCCGACCTGCTTTCGGTACGTCCTCGTCCGTGCCCCCAGAAGCCCCGAGGGCCGGCACGCCAATGAATTGTCCTAGCGAATAAACTGCTTGACGTAGTCAGCGCCCAAGCCAATTTCTTCGTAGTGCCTACGAGCTGCTTCGATCTTCGTGAACACGTCTTCATATCCCACCGCTACACCTTGCGGATCGACATAAGTGTAGCCACCTGTGACGTGGAACCACGTGATCATCTCTTCGACGTCCTCAGGCACGTAGAGCGTATGGGTTTCGCCTGCCGGCTCGTGTGCATAGCCGCCCTGCTCCGCTACCCAGTCATGCTCCAGGTAGTACCATCGCCCCCTTAGAACGATCGCGTGGACAGGCCCAGTGTGGCGGTGACGCGAAAGCACACCGGATTGCCGAACCCGGAGGAGATTGACGTAATAACCTTGGCTTGCGCTGAGAAGCAGTGGTTTGAAAGACACAGTTTTGGTCATCGGCACCCACAGGTTATCGTCCTCCAGCCATTTGTCGAGGATCCCCGGATGCACGAGGTCGCGTGACATGTCTGCCGGTTGCGGCAGCTGATAGGGAATCGCGTGCTCATCGGGCGTTCTTACGGTTGCGCTGGTCATGCTCGAAACCTCCAAAGAAATACAGTTCTCTGACACTATGGTCAGGCTGGTGACAAGCGGATGATGCGCACGTCGTCACGCTAGCGGAAGACGCTGCAAGGACATAACATTCATTCCCGCCGGGCATACAGCGCTTGGCGCTGGCGCGACGCACCATTCCCCTCTGGAATTTCAGTTATGCGTCCGCGAACGGTACCTCCATCCCCGCGTTGCAGGCATGATCTGACGATCAGTTACCCTTACCTTGCGAAACGATCATGATCGAAGTCTATGCATTTTCTACCCCCAACAGCGTCCGCGTTCCGGTTGCTCTGGAAGAGATGGGTATCGCTTACGAACTGAAACCCGTCAACGTCCGCAAAGGCGAGCAGAAGGATGCGAGCTTTCTGTCGCTCAACGCAAACGGCAAGGTTCCGGTACTCGTTGACCCGGACGGTCCCGATGGAGATCGCTTCGTCTTGACCGAGTCGACCGCCATCCTGATCTACCTTGCGGAGAAGTCGGGAAAGCTGCTCCCGGCCAAGGGCAGCACTCGTGCCCGGGTGTTCGAGCAGCTTTCGTTCCAAATCTCCGGAATTGGCCCAGCCTTTGGCCAGTTAGGCTATTTTCTAAAGCAGGCGCCCGAGCCCGTACCGCCGGCCATCGCTCGCTTCAGCGCGGAAGCACAACGCGTGATGAAGGTGTTTGACGGTGTTCTGGCGCGTTCGGAGTTTGCGGCTGGAGATGAATTCACAATCGCGGACGTCTCTCACTTCGGTTGGTTGTGGAGACGGCAATTTGCGGGCATCGAATTGCAGGCGTTCCCTAACGTACGAAGATGGTATGACGCCGTTGCGGCGCGCCCAGCCGTGGAGAAGGCCGTGGCACGGATCACCGCGCTGGTGACTGCGGCGTAACCGTTCCCGGTACCCGGTTCTGTTTCGATGTATGGCGCGCGGGATCAACCCGCGCTTTTTTACCGTCCGGCCGCGGGATCGCCCGCGAGGGCGATCGGGGAGACGACAACAAAATGCCTGGCTCTTCAGCCAGCAGATCTCCGCGAACTCGCTGGCCGTCAGAGGCCGTTGCTGATGGACGCCATGAACGAGCGAATGACCGCCTCATCGCGTGACAGGAACACCCATTGCCCCGAGCATGGGTAGTATCGGTCGGATACTCCCTTGCGCCGAGTTTCCATTTCCCACTGCGCCGGAAGACGCGTGCATCGCGTTGACGGCGACGCCAATCGGATTGGAGTGGCTGGCAACGCCACCGATCAACAGCTTGCGTTCCATCCGTCGGTTCTAGCGGACGTCGTTTCATTTTTTCGAGGGCGTCCTGATGAGTGACCCGCCAGGCTGTCATATCTTTGTCGCACACGTCAACAATGACATCATTGTCAAACTACCTATCGGAGCAAGCTGAACAGGAGCGCTTCTGCAAAAGCAAAGCAGACCGCATCCTGCCCGATTGCACCTTCCCGTTTCAGACTTGCAGGCAAAACAGGAGTGAGCAACACGAACACGAATTCCCGCGTCGAGGTAGCCATACTCGACGACTATCAAAACGTATCGCTTAGCCTCGCGGACTGGTCGCCGCTGGATGGACGGGCAAGCATCAGTGTATTCAATGATCACGTCACCGATACCGACGCCATAATCAATCGGTTGAAGCCATTCGACGTCGTATGTGCGATGCGCGAGCGCACGCCGTTACCGCGCGCGATCCTCGAGAAACTACCGAACCTCAGGCTGATTGTTTCAACCGGCCCCGCGAATGCGTCGATCGACGGGGACGCTGCCTCCGATTTGGGCATCGCCGTTCTCCATACGGGCTATTCGTCCACCCCGACAATCGAGTTTACGTGGGCGCTGATTCTGTCGATGGCACGAAACATTCCGCAGGAAAATCAGTCTCTGCGTAACGGCGGATGGCAGCTCGCACCAGGCGAGGAGCTGGCGGGTAAGACACTTGGCCTGTTGGGCCTGGGGTGACTCGGATCCGCGGTCGGCCTGATCGGCCGGGCATTCGGCATGAAGGTTGTCGCATGGAGCCAGAATCTCACGCCAGCGGCCGCCGCGGAACACGGCGTTCAGTACGTCACGAAGAACGAGTTGTTTTCGACGTCCGATTTCCTGTCGATTCACGTCCGCCTCAGTCCTCGCACTCATCGTCTGGTCGGCGCCGCCGAGTTCGCGAAGATGAAGCCGACGAGCCGGCTGATCAACACTTCCCGAGGTACGATAGTCGACGGCGCCGCGCTCCTCGAAGCACTCAGGACAAACCGGATTGCCGGTGCAGGCCTGGACGTTTACGACGTCGAGCCGCTCGAAAACCCACACCCGCTGCGCGAACTTCCGAATGTACTCGCCACGCCACATATCGGTTATGTGTCTAAGGAGTTGTACCGAACGTTCTACGGCGACACGGTCAAAAACATCGTTCACTGGCTGGACGAAACTGGTCGAACCGCGCAGATCTAGTTGTTCCAGGTCGGAAGCTTTTCAGGCGATCGTCCCCGTCGTTCAAGCTGCTCCACTTGCGGGTTCATCTGGTCGATGCCGGCCTTCCGAGTCCGGCGCCTGGCAGCGCTTCCTGGCTTCGAGCCCCTGGAAGAAAATCCGGGGGTAAGATAACTACCTCTGGTTGGCCGGGACCCGCCGCGACGAGGACCACCATGAACAGCGACTCCGATTTGACCAGCGGTGCATCACCTCGCAATGAAGCTGTCGATTCGAGCGAATTCTCGGGTGACTTGGGAAATGAGGATCCCAGCGTACGGGGAAACCCTCGGTACTATCAACTGTATCCCACGCTAACGGATGCAGAAATCGACAGAATGCGGCGCTTCGGAACGCTACGTCACTGTTCCGCGGGCGACTATCTGTACCGCGCAGGAAGCGTGAGTCCCGGCATGTTCGTGTTCCTGTCGGGGACGGTACGCGTCATCGGCCGCGATGGCCTGGGGCGCGAGCGCGTGGTGCGCGCGAACATGCAGCGCGGTGAATTCAGTTCCGACATCGGCCAGTTGTCCGGCAAGCCCGCTCTCGTCGACGCATGTGTAATCGAGGATGTCGAAGCGCTCGTGCTTCCTGCGGAAGGTCTGCGGGCATTGATGGTGGCCGAGGCCGAACTCGGTGAACGGCTCACGCGCGCCCTGATCCTCCGACGCGTGGCCGCCATCGAACGCGGCGACGGGCCCGTCCTCGTTGGTGCAAGTGACAATCCCCGCCTCGTGTCGCTGCGCAATTTCCTGCGACGAAACGGCCATCCGCATGTCGCACTCGATGCCCAGCAGGATGCAGAAGCCGTCGCGCTGATCGAACGGCTCGCTCCGAAGCTCGACGATTTTCCTCTGGTGATATGTCCCAACGGTGCGTTGTTGCGCAATCCCGATGAACTGCAACTGGCCTCGTGCCTCGGGTTGCTGCCTGAGTTCAACCCCGCGCATGTCTATGATCTCGTCATTGTCGGCGCCGGTCCCGCCGGGCTTGCAGCGGCCGTATATGCAGCATCCGAAGGCCTTTCCGTGGCCGCCCTGGATTGCCGGGCGCCCGGTGGCCAGGCCGGTACCAGCTCGCGCATCGAAAACTATCTGGGCTTTCCCACCGGCATTTCCGGCCAGGCGTTGGCCGGCCGCGCCTTCCACCAGGCCCAGAAATTCGGGGCCCATATCGGAATTCCGTGTGAAGTCAAAACGCTGCATTGCAACAGACATCCCCTCTCCGTCGAACTCGCCGACAACCGTAGCATCATGACCCGCTCCGTCGTCATCGCCAGCGGAGCTGAGTACCGACGGCCACCTTTCGAAGGACTCGATCGATTCGAAGGCCGTGGGGTCTATTACTGGGCGTCGCCAATCGAGGCGAGACTGTGCCGCAATGAGCCTGTACTGCTGGTGGGCGGCGGCAATTCGGCCGGCCAGGCTGCGGTATTTCTCGCCTCGCACGCCGCGCATGTCCATCTGTTCATCCGCCGCCAACCTCGACCAGAGCATGTCGCGCTACCTGTTCGAACGCGTCACGTCGTTGCCAAACGTGACACTTCATCCACGCGTAGAAATTATCGCTCTCGAAGGCAGCGAGCGACTCGAACAGGTTCGCTATCGCTGTCGCATCCGGCATACCGAAGCAACGATTCAGTCAGGGCACCTTTTCCTGTTTACTGGTGCGGAGCCCAATACGGACTGGCTCCGTTCATGCGGCGTTTCGCTAGACCGCAAGGGGTTTGTCCTGACTGGAACCGATATCGGCGACGGGGTCATCCGATCCCTTCCGCTGCAAACCAGCATCGATGGCGTATTCGCGATCGGTGACGCACGCGCCGGCTCGGTCAAACGGGTCGCCGCAGCGGTAGGCGAAGGTGCGGCCGTTGTGGCACAAATCCACCGGTTTCTCAGCGCTGAGCGGTAAGTTTCGACGGCGGCCGCAACGGGTGCTTCGCTCGCCTCCTCATCATCATGTCCCGCGTCCTGAGTCCCGAAACCTTCGCCTATGCGGGTACGCCGAACACACCCAGCCAGCTCATGAACGGACTGTGTGAAATCAATGGCGCTATCGAATCGGCCGCGTAGCGGCTGAACTTCTGGATGCCAAACCAGATGAAGATGAACCCATCGTCCACCTCAGCAACGCAATATGCCAATAGGCGCCGCCGTTCTTTTCTGCAACGTGGAAATCAAGTTTCGTGGTTTTCGCCCCCAGCGCAACAAACAGGTTCGGCACGCCCCCGGCAACCTTCTTGACCTCGGCGTAGACTTCTGCAATCGCGCCAGTTGCGGACTCAACAGCTGGAACATTGAACGGCTCATGGTGATACTGCTTGGTCAGGTCGGTGAGGAGTAACCACTTTAAGCGTCGAGCTTGACCTTGATCAGTCTTTCCAGGATCCAATAAAATGCTCCTTCGTATCATCGTGGGCGGGCGCCGAATATCCTGGAGCGCGTGTCGCGCCCACCTGATTTGACGTTGAACCGCGGGTGCTTCACGTATTCGCCCAGCCAGGAGGATGCAGTGGACCGGTTGACAGCGATGGAAACCTTCGTATGCGTGGTGGAGTCGGGTTCATTTTCGGCTGCTGCGCGACTGTTGAATGTAGGGCAGCCAGCCGTATCCAAGACCATCGCACTGCTCGAAGAAAGACTCTCGGTGCGCCTGTTGCTGCGCTCGACGCGCGGTTTAATGCCAACCGAGGCGGGTCAGGCGTTTTACGGGCGGGCAAAACGCGCGATCGAAGAGGCAGAAGAAGCGGAGCTCGCTGCCCGCGGCACTGGCACCAATCTCACGGGACGCCTGCGCGTGTGCGCCGCCGTTACGTTTGCCCGGCTGCACATCGTGCCCGCCATCGGGCGGTTTCTCGAAGCACATCCGGATCTCAACGTCGACATGGTTCTCGACGATCGCAATGTCGATCTGCTCGAGGAAGGCATCGACATCGCATTGCGCATGGGACATCTCGAGGACTCGAGCATGACCGCGCGCAAGATCGGTGAAGTACCACGTCTTGTGGTGGGCACGCCGGCCTACTTCAAACGCGCCGGAATCCCCGCTTCCCCGGCGGACCTGTCTTCCCATCAGGCAATCGTATATAACCAGCGAGGTGGCGGCGGCACGTGGACTTTTCGACGCGAGAGCTCGGAAGTTGCCGTCATCGTATCCGGACGCTTTGCCACTACCGCGGCTGAAGGAATCCGGGCCGCGGTTCTCGCTGATCTCGGTATAGCCGTGGTATCCGAATGGATGTTTTCCCCAGAATTGAAAAGCGGCGAGGTGTGCTCGGTGCTCGACGACTGGCGCCTGCCTCCCATCGAGCTTTGGGCCGTGTTCCCGAGCGGCCGCATGGTCAATGCCAAAACACGCGCATTCCTCAACTTCCTCGCAGATATCCTGGACTTCCGCACTGATCCCGTAGACACAGGCGATCACACATAAGGGTGCGCAATTTCACCGCGGGCGCGGCGTTGGCAGCGACGAACCAAACGGTTTGTCAGCCTCGCCATCTCTACGTTTGTATAGAGCAATTACGAAGGAAGACCGGCCGTAACCGACCGTACAATGGTTTTCCCACCGCGCAAAGACTTGTCTTCAGCCAAGGCATGCGACGCAGACATCCTCTCTCAGCGGGCATTACGCTCCGCCGTATCCTCTCGCTACACTTGTTGAATACTCTTCTGCCTTCATCGATTTGACGAAGACGCCGGACATTTCCCCCGGTGCCTGCACGCAGCGTGCGCGCGGGCCAGGCCACCCCGACGGGACGCCAATCTCAACTATCACCGTCCTGGAGAAGCTGTCCGACCCGCTCGTATCGCTTTCCTGGCACGTCGACGCCATGCAATTATGAAGAACAGGTGCGGGCACGCGGCCACGCCCGCTCATCGGGACGCTGCGCATTGAGCGGGGCTGCTAGCTAGCGTGCGGTCTGCATCGGCCGGACCTGGTTGCAAACGCTATTCCCGCAGGGGATAACTGCTATGCCGCGAGGCGCGTGGCGCCGCGCTCCCGACGTAGATAGACTGCTTGGAACCGCAACAGACTATCTCCGCAGAACGCCAACATGCAAATTCTCGTCACCAGTGCATCCGGCGCCAACGGCGACGGATATGGTTCGCTTCTTTCTTTTTCCCTCGACGGAACACCACGAGGTACGTTCAGCACGGATCCTCGCATCACGGACCCCCGCGGCCTCAGCGTGAGCGCGGATCGACGGCTTCTCTATGTGAATAGCGGCAGCGATCGAATCCTCGCACTGGACGCTACCGGAAATGTAGTACGGGACACAGGAGAGATTCCGGGGCTCAATGCGGGAGGCGGCAACCTTGCGCCCAACGGCAGATACCTGGTCGGAATGCGCAGCGCACGGACAATCGTCGCGGTTGACGCCGATCTTGCCGGTGCGCCGCAAAACGTCCTGCCTGCGGGAATCGTTCCGTTTCCCCGCGGCTTCGCGTCGGCCGAAGACGGGACCCTCTACCTCGCCTCGGGCATCGGCCCAGAGGGTGAAGGGGAAAACAGCATTGCAGTATTCGACGCAGAGGGCACGCCGCTAGCGTCGCGATTCATCACGGACGATGCCGTGAGTCCATTAGATCTGGCGATCGCGCCCAACGGAAACATCATCGTATCCAGCGAGTTTCCATTTCGCTCGCCCGACGCCGTTACGAGCATTCGTGAATATGACCGCTCGACCGGGAGCCTGGTGCGGGTATTTGCCCCTCCATCCGGGGTCGGCTTCCATCAACCCCGAGGCTTGCGGTTCGGTCCCGACGGACATCTGTATTGCGTTGCACGCGACAACGTCATGGCATTCGACTTTGCCGATGGACGCTTCCTTGGTTCCGTGGTGGAGATGCCACGGCTCAATGGCCAGGCCGTCGTCTTCTTTCCACTACGCACAGATTAAATTCGCCAATCCTTGCCACGAACGGCTCGAACTTCTGATCGGTGCAACGATGTCTGAACTTTTCACCCGATTGCGCGCCACCTGTGCACGGTCTGTCGCGCTCGCCGTCTGCCTGGTCGCCTTCCTTGTCGCTGGCAGCGCACACGCAACGAACGGAACTCGCGCCGCTGTCAGGCTGATCGGGTCATCCGCCACCCAACGGGCCACCCTGGACGATCGCCCGATCAGGGTAACAGCCGATCATGCGATGCTTCTCACCGACCATAGGCAATCGCCAGCAGCCGATACCGACCTTCGCACGCCCGTGTCGGCACGCGTTGCTCCATTCGAGCAGGCACGATCGCACACCGCAAGCCCCGCCTTCCTGAAGGTCCTCGGCTTATACTTCGTCGCCGGTCTGATGCTGGGCGTGCTGCCCGCTTCGCTCCCCGTGGCTTTGATCCTGTCGGCTGTCGTCGTCAATAACAGCGCCCCCACGACAGGCCGCCGCGCTTTAGCGCTCGCGCTGTGCTATGTCGCGGGTACGGCGGTTGCCAATATAAGCCTGGGTCTCGCCGCGGTGTCCGATCAACTTACTTCGGGACTTCTCGGGCATCCGCCGTGGCCCATTCTTTTTGTCGCGATGCTCGTAGCGTTCGCGATCCGGCTATTGGCGGCTGACCTCGTGCTCCTTCCTGCGCGATGGCAACGCACCCTGGCGAGCGCTCCCCCTCAGGTACGAAGGGCAGGCGAGTATCTGCTTGTCGCTGGAATCGGCGCGCTGTCGGCGCTCGCAGTTGGTGCCGACACAACGACTCGTCTCATATCCGACCTCGCGTTCCGAGCCCCCGCAGACTGCGGGATCGCGGTGGTGCTGGCACTGTTGGCGATGAGCGTTGGGCTGGGGTTGCCTCTCCTCGCGATCGGAAGCGGTATCGGGCCACTCCTGCGGCGAACGTGTGCGTGGAAAGACGGCGTAAAGGTCTTTTTCGCAATTGAGTTGCTTGCCACGGCCCTTCTGATTGTTTGGCCCTCACTGGACAGCGCGCTACGGCTCGTCACGGGCTCGTTGTGGCTACTCGTCGTCATCTCCGAGCTAGGTTTGTTCTCCTCCCGTGGCGTACCCGGAACAATCTGGCGCAAACCGGGCCGAGGCATTGCCGCCGCAGTGGCGGTCTGGACAACGATATTGCTTGCCGGTCCCGTCACCAGTCCGGTGGATACTCAGCATCTGTTGCAACATCTCGCAACCGAGGCGCGAGTGTCAGCCAGTTCGATCAACAGTCGTCTCGCGAACGCTTCGACACCGGCCCCGGCCCTCCCCGACCATTCCGCAATTCGCCCGCGTGAAAATACTTAGACGGGTACCGATTTTCCGCTGGACGAGAGCTTGAACCTCGACAGCATGAGAGGAGATAAGTCCGTCAGTCCTTAATCGGTGTCTCGCCATCCATGGCCATCGACAAAATCCAGTTTTTGAATGTGAGCAATTGTGGCAAGGGCGCGGATTGTGACGGAAGGATCAGAAAATAGCTCAGCCCTGTCTTAAGGGGGCGCTCAACGGCGATCTGCACCGCACCGCTACGAAGCTCGTCCTGGACGAGGAAGCTGGGAACCAGGCCGACGCCGATACCGGACGATACCGCCTCAATAAGGTGAGAAGTCAATTCAAATTGTGGCCCGAGGTTCATCGTCTCAGAACCGAGCCCCTGGGCTTCGAACCATCGCCCCCAAACATCCGGTCGCGCGGCGACGCGCAAGAGCAGATGCCGCGATATATCCGCCGGCTCATTCACTGGTGTGGCAACCGCGAGCGCCGGGCTGATGATCGGCAGGAGCGTTTCGTCGCGCAGACGATACGAAGCCAGACCAGGCCATGCGCCATCGCCAACGCCGATCGCGGCGTCCATACCTTCTTCCGTCAAATCGAACCGGCCGATTCTCGAATGAAGATTGATCAGGATACCGCTGTGTTTGGCGTAGAAATCACTTAGACGGGGAACCAGCCATTTGCTGGCGAACGTGGGAAGTGCTGCGAGATCGATGGTGCCGCGCCCTGTTGCCGAAGCAATCGCGTGAAGCGACGCACTCCTCACCCTCTGCAACGCAGCACTGATCTCCCGATGGTAGGCAGAGCCGATCGCTGTGGGCAGTAGTTTGCGATTGATACGCCGAAACAATGCGACCCCTAGCAATCCCTCCAGCGCTTGAACCTGGCGGCTCACGGCGCTCTGAGTCAACGCCAGCTCGGCCGCTGCGCGGGTAAAACTCAAGTGCCGAGCTGTCGCGTCGAACGCGGTTAGCAACGACATGGATGGTGTCAGGCGGCGCGGGTTCATCCGTAGTCCTCAAGCACTTGGCTCGCATCACTATGAGCGTCCGCATTCAGTCGAGCTCCCCTCGGCTTTGTGACATCGATGACGGACGCTCACTGTAGCGTTGAATAGACGGCACTTCTCATAACAGTTACTGCAACGACGCATAACCACTCGCAGCGCGCCGGCCTGGGTTTCCCCGATGCATTCAAAGGGCGACGGAGTCAACAAAGACCCCGCCGCCCTACTCACGTCCCTATGAATTCAATCAGGCCGCGACATCTTCAGACAGCGACTTGTAGTCTGTATAACCGCGGGCGTCACCACCGTAAAACGTTGCGCGATCATATCGATTGAGCGGCGCACCGCTACGCAGCCGTTCCGGCAGATCGGGATTGGAGATGAACATCCGGCCGAAGGCAACAAGATCCGCGTGGCCGTCGACAATAATCTGCTCGGCATTCTCACGCGTGAAGCCACCTGCGGCGATGATCGTGCCTTTGTAGATCCGGCGAATGTCCTTCGAGGAAACGTCGGAATCGCTCGTCTCCTTCTCCACGATGCCCCGAATGCGAGGCTCAATCACATGCAGGTAGGCGAGATCATACTGATTCAGCCGTTCTGCGACGTAACCGAACGTCGCATGCGGGTCGCTATCGGACATCGTGCCGTACGTACCGCTCGGCGAAAGACGGACGGCCACGCGGCCCGGACCCCAGACGGAAATGACCGCGTCGAGCGTATCGAAGAGGAAGCGGGCGCGATTTTCGATCGGACCTCCGTACACGTCGTCCCGGTGGTTCGTTCCATCGAGCAGAAATTGTTCAAACAGGTAACCGTTCGCGGCGTGAAGCTCAACGCCGTCAAATCCGGCCTGCTTCGCAAGCACGGCACTGCGACGGAATTGCTCGACAATGCCCGGAATCTCATTCGTTTCGAGCGCGCGGGGAACTGGCAGTTCCGCCTCGGTGATCTGGCCGCTCTCGTCGCGAATGGCGGCGTGCTCGAGCGAACGCAATGCGGACGGCGCAACGGGCGTGGCGTCGCCGGTATTGGCCGGATGCGCCTGACGTCCTGCATGCCACATTTGCAGGAATATGCGGGCGCCCTTGGCATGGACGGCGTCGATTACCCGCTTCCAGCCCTTAACGTGTTCCTCAGTATAAATTCCGGGTGCCTCGACGTACGCAATGCCGAGTTGGGCTACGGCCGTTGCGTCGGAAATGAGCAGCCCGCCGTCCGTCGCACGTTGCGTGTAGTAATCGACCATGAGATCACCCGGGACGTTGCCCGGCTCAGTTCGCATTCTCGTGAGCGGCGCGAGCACGACACGGTGTTGCAGATTGAAATGTCCGACTTTCGTATGGCTGAACAGCTTGCTCATGATGTCATCCTCAAAAGAGTATTGGGTGACGACATGTTGGCTGCAAACGCCACCAGGCAGTAGAGGCTACTGAGCGATAGCTATAATTCCGCAACGGAATGGGGAATCCAGCGTGTCCGCAGAGCGCCCGAGAGGCGGCGAACACGGTGGTGGCGCGGCTCCAGATGGCGTTCTGTCGGGCTGTGTTGCCGGATACCGTTTCATGGTCACCTCGCTGCGTGCGCCAGCAGGCGGCCGCAGCGCTATTCGGCGCCACGTTGATAACCGACTGCGCCTGTCCGATCTGCACGTCGTCGCGTGCGTGATTGACGGCACAGGCGTGCCCGTAACGGGCGAAAGGCGGGCAAAACGCCCGCATACAAGCCCGGCAAGGGCAAAAACGATCCAAGGCACGCCCGAATTCACGGCTTAACCACTTTCAATCCCGGACACGCCGCCAATTCAGCGGCTTGTTCAGCATAGCTTTAAGAATGGTTTAAGCGTTCTTCGGGGTTTTTCCCGCGCCCTCGTCTGGGGTGGCATGGGTGGATCTCCACAAGAACGGTAGGCCACCCAACGCACCCCGGTGAGCCGACCCATGCGCAATATCCGTGAGCCGCTTTCTCTGACGACGCAGGACTTTCGAACCGAGCCGAGCAGTGACGCTCTATGCCAGTTGGGAATAGCTGTTATGTTCCGGCGCCGCCTACTGCGAGGGTGCCGCATCAGCGAAACTGGTGCGGTTATTATTTTTCATCCGAGGCAGTCGATGGCCAAGTTTCTCGCAAATACAGTCGCAACCGCCCCTGCCGCGTCTCAACCGAGCCTCCAACAGGCAGAACGTATTTTTGGCGTCGTGCCGAATCTCCAGGCGCATTTGGCCGAGTCGCCGGAAACACTGTCCGGCTATTTCACACTTCTCGAGCTTTTCTCCAAAAGCACGTTGAGCGCAGTGGAACAGCAAGTTGTATCGATGACTACAAACTTCGAGAACAGTTGCCACTACTCGATGGCTGGACACAGCGCTCGCGCGCTGCAGGTCGGCATTGATCAGACGCTCGTCGTTGCCCTACGTGAAGGCAAGCCACTCGCGGATCCGAAGCTTGAAGCGTTGCGCCGCTTCACGACTCACCTGGTACGGGAACGTGGTTTCGTTGCTGAAGCGGACATCAACGCCTTTCTGGCGGCGGGTTACTCTCGTCGAAACGTGCTGGAGGTGTTGCTCGGCGTTGCGGCGAAGATCCTGGGCAATTACACAAACCATATTGTCCGCACGGAATATGATGATTTCATGCAGGGACACGAATGGAGCAAGCCGTCTGTCATTGACGCGAACGCCATTCCTGCTAGCGTGAACAAGTAGAACGATGGGAATTCGGGGCGTTTTGAGCAACTTGCGTGATGTATCGGTGGGGATCTCCTGTTGATGTTCACGCAGAATTGACCCACCTAATCCAGTAATCAACTTTGCGACGGCACCACGCCCGTACAGGTCCAGTATGGCGAGGATTTCATTAACGGCAGGCGTACCGAACGCATCCAGCAATACTCCACTCCCCCACAACAGCGCCCGACAAAGATCAGTACCAGAAGCGTCCCCAGCGTGACACCGCTCGCGCCTGCCATCGGCAGCGCGACGGTAAAAACGCCCGGAACAAATTTCGAAACCAACAGCAGGCGCGGCACCCAACGCTCGAAAAAGCGTGCTGTGTTGCCAACGCAGGTCTCGCGAGATAACGATAGCCGACCGATACCACGCAACATTCATCTACCCGCCATGCACCCGCTCAGGCCGCGGCTTTCCTCTCCAGGGCTGCAGGCAGTTCAAGCATGCCGCGGTCGGATTGCGGTACCGGGCCAGCCGGACGATGCACGTCGTGTGTCACGAAGCCCTGTTGGCGGCTCGGCACATCGAACCATTCACGGTGAGCGAACGAGTCGCGGATGTCGTCCAGACCGCTTGCCCAGTGCGCCTCCATCGTGTCGATGCTGAACTCATAGTCCTTGTAATGTCCCTCGTAAGTTTTGTTCTTGTAGATGAGGTGCACCACATTGATCGCGCTGCCGTCAGCGGCTTCTTCAGCCAGACGGAATAGCGGATCCGCACGGCGGACGTCGGGCGGCACGCGCGTCAGCAGTTCTTTGACAAAGCGCGCGTGTTTCTGACGATCCGCCAGCAGGCTGGCAATCGCCCGCGTACGGCTCGAGTACTGGATGTCTTTGGCACGCTCGGACACGTCGAGGAAGTCCCCCGGCGCATTGCCTCGCGCGCTCCACAGATCGACCTGAAAAACCAGCACATCCTTGTGGTCCGAATCGCGAAGCACCTCGGTCACCGGTGTGTTCGACACGAGGCCGCCGTCCCAGTAGTACTCGCCGTCGATCTCGACCGCCGGGAAACCTGGCGGCAACGCCCCCGACGCCATGAAATGCTCCGGTTCCAGACGCATTTTCGTGTTGTCGAAGTACACCAGGTTGCCGGTCCGCACATTCACCGCGCCCACCGAAACGCGGATCTCGCCATCGTTGATTCGATCGAAATCGGCAAACTTCAACAGCGTTTCCTTCAGCGCGGCCGTGTCGTAGTAGCTGACCACGTTAGGGCTTTGCTTGCCGAAACCCGCCATCGGCAACGGCACGCGCGGCGAGAAAAAACCCGGCTGCCCTTCTGTCACCGCGCGCCCGGCTGCCCACATACTTACCCACTTGCGCGACAGGTCGTGTATTCCGAACACGGGCGGCATCCATGCACCCAGGCCACCTACCCAGTCGAGCGGATGGCAGATCGAATTCCAGAAACCGCGTAAAGCTTCCACCCGGTTTTCCGGCGCGTTGCCTGCGATGATGGCGGCGTTAAGCGCGCCGACCGAGATGCCGGTGATCCAGTTCGCTTGCACACCGGCCTCGGCCAGGCCTTGGTAGACGCCGGCCTGGTACGACCCGAGCGCGCCGCCGCCCTGAAGCACCAGGGCAATTTCGTCGTAGCGCGGCAGCACGAACGCATCCGGCTGCCGATTGGTTTTGTTTGTGCTGCTGCGCATGCGCGCCCCCTTATTGCATTGTCCAGCCGTGGCTGACGATCACCGATTGGCCGGTCAGTGCAGACGATTCGAAGCCAGCAAGGAACGCAACCGTATTGGCGACGTCCGCGGCCGTGGTGAATTCACTATCGACGGTTTCCTTGAGCAACACGTTCCTGACGACTTCGGCTTCGGACATACCGAACGCCTTGGCCTGCTCGGGAATCTGTTTGTCGACAAGCGGTGTGCCCACAAAGCCCGGGCACACCACATTCGCCCGCACGCCGCGCGGCCGACCTTCCTTCGCGACCACCCGTGCCAGTCCGAGCAAACCATGCTTGGCGGTTACATAGACGGCCTTCAGCTTCGAATCCGTGTAGTTGCCGGGGCACCCTTGCCGTTCACGCACCGAGATGATCTGACCGCTTTCTGTGTAGTCACCGAAGCCCGACGAGTCCGGAATGCGAATGAATTCGTCATGCACGATATCGTTTTCCGGATGCAACGGCTCCGGTACCACGGCATGCAACGCATCGAAATCCGTTTGATAGGAGATGATCAAATATTCCCGATTAAGAAAGCGGTACGGCGGCCGATTGGCGGGATTGTAAACACGCATCCCAAAGGCGGCTTTGCGGATCGAAGCTAGATTCATGAAATTCCTCATTGACTGCCAGCGCACACCGCGCCTTAAACACAGCAGAATCAAATCCCGCGCTATATGACCCAACGATTTCCACATACACCGTGGGCGATAACGCGATATTTTTGAAGGAGATCAACGCGTGATTTTCGCTGCGAGATCAGCCACGTGTTTGCCCCGAAAGCGCGTCGGCAAGCAAGTAGTCTTCTCTCCAGTACACACCGTCTGCCCGTATCGTCGTTCGATCGAGAATACGATGCTGATCCATGGAGATCGGCGTAGCACGATGGGCAACCCTGAAGTTGTCGGCGATGACGACATCGCCTTCGAGCCAGTGATGCAAATAAGAAGCACCTGCGCGAGAAAGGTGACCGTCCAGATCGTGCCTCAATGCCATGAACTCTTCGTCCGTATAGCCAACGATGCCGCGAGTAAGGCCGACATTGAAGTACAACGACGGGTCGCGGGTGGCGGGATGGTGGATGACGAGCGGGTGTTCTACTCCGTTTCTATGGAAAGTGATGAGGCCATCGAGTGAGGCCTTCCGGTCGTCTGGAAGGGTCCTGTGCGCTTCCCGCAGATCGGTGAATTGCGTCTCGCCGCCATCGGCCGGTCGTGCAACCAGATACCAGATCGAAATAGGCGTAGCCTCTGCGCGGAACGAGCCGTCGGAATGCCAGTAGCGGCCAACGTTTGTGTGGCCATTGGAGGGACGGCTAGCCACCCGGAAAATTTGAGGGAAATCAGCCAACTGACCTTCGCCGGGGGGAAACGTCTCAAGGGCTCCAAAGACCTCAGACATCCTGACCTGATCAGCGGGCGAGAGCTTCTGATTCCGTATGGCCAGCAAGCCATGCTCGAGAAGTGCCGCGTGCAAGAGATTCGTATCCCTTTGCGTCAACGAGACCAGATCGACCTCTTCAACCCGCGCGCCAAAGCTCGCATTCATCGCGCTGATCTTCATCGTTTCCTCCGATTGTGGCAGCCGTGACAGATCTCTCCCGCTCGAAGTCCGCCTTGAGTGCCTCGGCGCGTCCAGTCAAAGGAGCGACGCACATTCGCAAGAGCGGTTCGCCCGGGAGAGACGCTCCCGGCTCACGTGGTGCGGGGAACGTCGACACCGACCATTCCCCGTTTTCGTTCACGCGGATCAGGCCGTCGCGCCCGCGTCGACCGGCTTCGTCCATTCGTTGCCCTTCATGAACGGATCGTATTTGGTATGAACGATGTGATTCGTGTAGTTGCTCATGACCTTCGTTGCCACGCCGAGGATAACTTCGAGCACATTTTGCCGCGTATATCCGGCGGCGAGGAACGCGTCGACATCGGCGTCCGACGCGAACCCGCGTTCGCGAACGACGATCGTCGCGAAACGGTGCAGCGCTTCAAGCTTCGCGTCCGGCAAAGGCTTGCCTTCGCGCAGCGCCGCGATGACGCCGGCGTCCATCTTGATCATCTTCGCCAGAGCAGAATGACCGGCCATGCAGTAATGGCAGTCGTTCTCGAAGTTCGAGGTCAGATAGACGACCTGCTGTTCGTGCGGGGTCAGCGTGCTTTTCGAAAAGAGATCCCACAATGCCGAGTAGCCCGCAAGCAGCTCCGGAGACTCCGCCATGTGGGACTGCAGGTTCGGCACGAAGCCGAAGGTCTTTTTTGCGTCTTCCAGGCCCGCTTTTGAGGCGGCCGGGGCTGTTTCGATGGTGTACGAGTTGAAGGTGCTCATCGTCTGCTCCAGTGGGTGAAATTGATGATGAGCAGATGGTATGCGAGGCTCCAACGCTGCAGAAGACCGCCCCGCGGCATAACGTTCATTCCCGGCACGCATAGGTCGAGCCCGCTCGGTGGCATCCGGTTCTTCCAAGGGTGCGATCCCCGGAGCACCGGGATCGCGAGGTAGGGTGAATCGCATGCAGCGGGCCGCGGCTACCCGCTCACCTTCTCTTCGCTGACACCAGGCGTCAACCCTCCGGTGAGGTCGCTCTTTCCATTTTGGAAAGCGAGGTGGTTGGCAAGCACTTGTTCCTCATGCGCGGGAGTGACGATGGTGGGCAACGTTAGAATGCGGACGGGACGCAAGGCTTCATGGCAAAAAAGCAACGACATGGACAAACTCTCCGCACTCAGAGCATTCGTGAAAGTGGCCGGCGGCGAGAAATGCCTCGACATCCGTGTCAGAAGCAAAGCCGCGTTCGCGTACGACAATCGTCGTAAAGCGATGCAGGGCTTCAAGTTTCGGATCAGGCAGAGGCTCTCCATTACGCAGCGCGGCGACGACAGCGGGATCCATCTTGATCATCCGGGCAAGTGCCGAATGGCCGGCCATACAGTAATGGCAATTGTTTTGAAGTTCGAGCTCAGGTAGACGACCTGCTGCTCATGCGGGCTAAGCGTACTCCTGGCAAAGAGGTCCCAGAGGGCGGAGTAGCCGGCAAGGAGCTCGGGCGATTCGGCCATGTGAGACTGGAGATTCGGCACAAAGCCAAAGGTCTTTTTCGCGTCTTCCAGGGCGAGTTTCGAAGCGGCCGGTGCGGTCTCAATCGTGTACGACGGGAACGTGTACATGATCTTCTCCAAACGGGAGATTCGTGGCAATCAGATGATGCGCGCGGCGTCACGCCGGCAGAAGACCCTCGATACCCATAACATCCGTCCCTGGCAGGCATAAGACGTTTAACGTCCCCGCCACGCCTGGTGTCAGACTGCGTCAGGATGCGACAACACAATCTGCGTGCGCTCCTACGCGAACTGTCGATCGAGCGTATTGCGCTCGTGAGCCACGATCGCGGTGCGCGGGTCGCGACGCGCTTTGCGAAAGACCATCCGGCGGTGGTCGATCGCCTCGTCGTCATGGACAACGTGCCGACGCGCATCGTCGCCGAGTCAATCAACGCACAGATTGCGCGCGCATATTGGTTCTTCCTGTTCCATCAGGTTCCCGTTCTGCCGGAGACCCTGATCGCAGGCAAGGAGCGTGCATGGCTGCGACACTTGTTCTCCGACTGATCCTACAACCCGCACACGATTTCGGGCGAAGCGTTCGAGACCTATGTTCGCGCATACGAAGCGCCGGGTGCCGTGCGGGGTGCAATGGCGGACTACCGCGCCAACGCGGGCGATGTCGCTCACGACAAAGTAGACGCCGATGTGCTGATCCAAGCCCCGACGCTCGCCCTGTGGGGCGCGGAGTTCTACGCGGTAGGCAAGATGTTCGACATGCCGGGCGTGTGGAAAGGCATGGCGCGCGACGTCGTCACGCACGCCATTCCGCGTCCCGGCCATTTGCCGCATGAAGAGCAGCCGGAAATCGTCAATCAACTTCTGGTCGACTTTCTGAAGGACTGGAAAGGCTGAAGCCAATCCGTCGCGAGCACGGCCAGCCACGGCGTGTTCGCGACGCTTCGTCCGGCCTGCACACTGGATAACCATCATGACTTCCGAAATCGCAAGTGCGCTGATCCCATTCCTGTTCTCGATGGGAGCGGGATATTTCGCCGGGAGAATCAAAAAAGGCGCGATGCCGCTGTCGTCGATCAATACGATGCTTGTCGACTATGCGCTGCCGTTCGCGCTTTTTCTTTACACCGCGAAGATGCAGCGGGCGAGCCTTGCACAACATGCCGTGCTGATTGCGGTGCTGATCGGCGTGATGCTGGTGCCCTATTACGCCTCGTCGCTGGTTTCGCGCGCGGTGTTTCAATCGGGTCTTGCCCACGCCGCCGTGAGGGCCGTCACGATTGGCACCCGTTGACCAAACATCACCCTCTCTCACACACATCGCCCATTAAAAGATCATACGCAGCATGCGCGACGGTATTGCCGCCGACCAGACGCTCCCCAGGGCCAATACCGTTCCTCAATACCGACAAAGAGTGGTGACCGGGCAGTTGCGCCGCCGACCTTCGGGTTCACCAACGGTTTCCCCTTTCCACGCCCGTTCGGTCTACATCCGTCTCAGGCCATGGTCCAGCGCTTTCGCGTTCACTGAGGCCTCCCGGCGGCGACGTGGCGGGCAATCAAAGGAAACCCGACCGTCCCCGACGGCCGGTACATCCGATCTGGCTCAGTGCGCGGCCGCGTGAATCTCGGCGACGTAACCGCCCGGGAACTGCACGAGCGCAGCGTCGCGGCCACCCGAGGTGAACGGCTGCACGAGTACGGTTGCGCCGGCCGACTGCGCTTTCTTCAGCGTGTCGGCGAGATCCTTCACCTCGTAGCCGGTCAACTCGTGCCCGAATGGGTAAGGCAGATGCCCGTCGGTCACGAGGATGGTGATCTTGCCGAAGCCTGATTCGATCCGCACACGCCGATACGTGTCGGCCGGCCGGCCAATCTCGATGCCCGGCGCCTTGCGGTCATCGGACACGACCTTGCCGTGCGAGAACACGACGAAGTCGTGGATGAGCGCGTTCGCGCGCTTCGGCGATACATACACGCGATTTTCCGGCACCGTCTCCAGCGGATCGTAGTGCGGCGCCTGCTTGTGCCAGTACAGCTGCATGTGCACATCACCCGGCCACGAGATCAGCGCATCACGCCCGATCGGATCCGGGAACGTGTCCACGTATACATCCGCGCCATGCGCCTTGGCCGACTTCACCGCCGCATCCATGTCGGTCACGAGATATCCGGTGCGCTCACTGCCGAACGGGTACGGAACTGGCGTCTTGAAGCCAAATACTGACAACGTGCCGGCCGGCGTGAACACGAGCTGCGACATCGTCTGGCTCGGCGTCGGCGTCACCTGGAAGGCGCCCTCCTGCGACTTATGGCCGCCAAACGTCGCGACGAAGCTGTCGGTGAACCTGTCGAAGTCCGCGGGCGCGACGTAGACGTGTGTCGTGTCGTACTGTGGCCCTGCGGCCAATGACGGCGCCGCCGCGGGCCTGGCTAGCACCGGGGGGCTGGCTAGCGCCAGCGATGACCCCACGGCGAGTGTGCCCGCGACCAGCGCGGTTACAGCGAGGGAACGGAATTTACGCATGATGTTGAAAATGCCTCTGCTATGCATGATGGTGAAAGTTCCTCTTTGGGTTCAGTTATGCCTTGCCACGGGACCGCTGTGCGTCGCTGGCCAGATACGTCACGGCAATAAAGGCGGCAATCAGCCCGAGGTGCTCAAAAAAGCCGTTCAACGCGATGAAACGTGCATTGCCAGTCAGACTCCAGAAATTGTTGGCGACCAGCATGGCAACGGCGGTCAATGCGGACAGACTGCCTGCGCCCAGCCAGACAAGCCGGTTGAAAATCACGCAGAAAGAGCCGCCCAGTTCGACGACAATCGCCAGCGTCGCCCACAGCACCACTGGATGCAGACCGAAATGCTCCTGCTCCAGAATGGCGTCATGGAAATGCGCGAGCTTGTCGATGCCCCCGATCAGATACGCAGACACGAGGGCGAGCCGCGCCAGCGGCAGCACCCACGACCGTGCCAGCAACGCGGCCACCCACGACGGATTTCCCTGTAGTGCGCCTGTCCTCACGTCAGATCGCCCAGCAGGAGCAGCCGAGCGCGCCCCAGAAGCCATGCAGGTCCGAGGTCGGCGCATTGGCCGTCCACGCGCGGGCATGCGCGTGACCGTGCACACCGCATGCCGTCGCACAACCACACGACGCCGCTGCGACCTGCTGCAGCGCCGCTTCGCCGTTGCCGCTCGCGTTCTTCCACGCGGCGAAACCACCAAAGCGACGCACCGGCGACCAGTCCGGCATCGCGGGCGGCGGTGCGCTGTCGTCGAACGACGCGAATTCGCCCGTGCCATATACGACCTTGCCACCCACCACGGTCAGCAGCGCCGTGGTATCGGCAATCTCGTCCTCAGCGCACGCAAAGAAGTCGCGGTCCGGGACGATCAGGTCGGCAAACTGACCTGCCTCGATCCGGCCTTTCTTGCCTTCCTCGTTCGAGAACCAGGTCACATTTTCGGTCCACATGCGCAGGGCGGTTTCGCGATCAAGGCGGTTCCGTTGCGGATACATCCGCAGACCACCCACCGTCTTGCCCGTCACCAGCCACGACAGCGATACCCAGGGGTTGTACGACGCGACCCGTGTTGCGTCCGTACCGGCTGAAGTCCGGATTCCCTTCTCCAGCATCTTCGCAACCGGCGGCGTGGCCTCGGCTGCCTTAGCACCGTAACGCTCGACAAAGTACTCTCCCTGATACGCCATCCGGTGCTGCACCGCGACGCCACCGCCCAGTGCAGCGATTCGGTCCATCGACTTCTCGGAAATCGTCTCGGCGTGATCGAAGAACCAGTTGATGCCGGCAAGCGGCACGTCCGTGTTGACCTTCTCGAACACGTCGAGCGCGCGGCTTATCGTCTCGTCATAGGTCGCATGCATACGCCACGGCCAACGGTTCTCCGCCAGTACGCGCACGACTTCTTCCAGCTCTCCCTCCATCTGCGGGGGCATATCCGGACGCGCGACACGGAAGTCCTCGAAGTCCGCCGCCGAGAACACCAGCATCTCGCCCGCGCCGTTGTGGCGGAAGTAATCGTTACCCTGCTTGTACTTCGACGTCTTGGTCCAGTTCAAGAAGTCTTCCTTCTCCGCCTTCGGCTTTTGCGTGAAAAGGTTGTAGGCGAGACGGATCGTCAACTGGCCCTCGTCGGACAGTTTCTGGATAACCTCGTAATCGTCCGGATAGTTCTGGGAGCCGCCGCCCGCGTCGATCGCACCGGTCATGCCCAACCGGTTAAGTTCGCGCATGAAGTGGCGTGTCGAATTCACCTGATAGTCGAACGGCAGCTTCGGACCCTTCGCCAGCGTCGCGTACAGGATCGATGCATTCGGCTGCGCGAGCAGCAGGCCGGTCGGATTGCCGGCGCTGTCTCGCATGATCTGTCCTCCCGGGGGCTCCGGCGTGTCCTTCGTGTAGCCGACCACGCGCAGAGCCGCCGCATTCAGTAGCGCGCGATCGTACAAATGCAGAATGAACACGGGAGTATCGGGCGCAACCGCATTCAGCTCTTCGATCGTGGGCAAGCGTTTCTCGTCGAATTGATGCTCGGTGAATCCACCCACAACGCGCACCCATTGCGGCGCCGGAGTGACGGCAACCTGCTCGCGCAGCATGTCCATCGCAGTGGCAAGAGAGCGCACGCCATCCCAACGCAGCTCCATATTGAAGCTCAGTCCGCCGCGAATGATGTGAGTGTGATTGTCGATCAGTCCGGGAAGTACTCTGCGCCCCTTCAGGTCGATCACCCGGGTTGATGACCCTGCGAGCAGCAGCACCTCGGCGTCGCTGCCCACCGCAGCAAACTTGCCATCCTTGATCGCAACAGCCGTTGCCGCGGGGTTCGAACGATCCAGCGTCGTGACCCGGCCGTTGTAGAGGATCAGGTCCGGTTGAGTAATGGTAATGCTCATGAGTGTTCCTCTTCGTTGCCAACAAGCCCCCGGTCTGCCTGCAACACGGCATGACACGACCGGTTGCTGGAAAGACGACCGGTTCCGCTCGCCTGATGCGATAGGGCCGGTGGCGTCGAATAACCCAACAACTGCCTCGCGGAAGGAATCGCCTGCTCGCCGATCAGCATGCCGAGCAGGCCCAGCAGTGCGACAAGCGGAGGTGCTGGCGAACGTACATTGATCACGCTATAGATAATGCCGACCAGGATGCCGGCGCCTAGCGATAGCAGATAGAGTTTCATTGGTCCTGCCTTCACGTCGAAGTATCGGATTGAAGCGCGCCAGTCGCTCGACTTAATCACGCAAAACGGCGAGATCGACTGGCTGCATCGCCAATCAAAGACCCTGGCAACCTACGACTATTCACAGAAAAAAACAAACGACTCGATTTAGTCATGCGGCGTCGATAATAAGAGAAATATATCGTCATCCGAAATGTATAGCGATCGCCGTGTTGCTGATCGCTGTCACCGGTCAACCTGCTCTTCGATTATCGCCACCGGCTCGACCGCGGCGATAATCGACCAAGGCCGAGCGGGTCTGACAAATCTTGTTCAGTGTCCTTCGGAACCGCCGAACATTGTCTTCGCATAGATCAGACCTAGTCCGTAGCCGCCGCCATGCGCTGCCGAGGTTTGAACAGTTTCATTGTAGGTTTCGGTCCGAGCCCAATCGCGTTGCAACTCGAGCAAATACTGCAGCGACGTCATTGGGCGTGCGCCCTGTTGCACGAGACGATCTAGCGCGCGTTGATGCGCTTCGTCCGAAACATCGCCGCACGCATCCGTGATCACGTACACCTCGAACCCCTGATCAAGCGCTGAAAGCGCCGGCCCGACAACACAGACGCTGGTCCAGAGACCCGCCATCACGATGCGTGATTTTCCGATTTCGTTTACGCGAGCTGTGATGCGAGGGTCCTCCCACATATTCATGTTAGTCCGATCGATGGTCGTCTGACCAGGAAATGTCGAGCTGATTTCTTCGAAAATCGGACCGGAGAAGGCTTTTTCTGCGACGGTAGTCAGAATCGTCGACACGCCAAATTCGCGGGCCGCCTTCGCGACCAATGCGACATTGTTGCGCAGAATAACCGCATCGATGGACTTCGTCGCGAATGCCATCTGCGACTGATGGTCGATCATGATCAGTGTGTGATCGTTAGGAGACAAAAGGGTCTTTCCGGGCTTCGCTTGTGCTTGGGTCATCTTCAATACTCCAGTCGATTGGGAATGCGCGAAATACATCGGTTGCGCGGCTTTTTGCAATCTCTAGCATGCGTTCTCGTGATGTCACATCTACTTCCGAATTCTCACGATACGCATGAAATAGACAGTGCATGAACGCAAGCCGGCGGATGAACTCGACGGTGGTCCACCTATTCATCAAGCCGCTCATGCATTGAGGAGAAGTTTGGATGACATCATCGACATTAGCCAATTCGAAATACTTGCAAGACCGATTACTAGCGCTAATCGATCCGACACGTGAAGCGAACCGCGTACTTATCGCGAGATGCGCCCGGCTGGAGGTTCAAAGCACGCAAGCGACACGTTTCTTCGGTAACCATTTCAACGAAATCGAAAATCAGCGAATCGCGCTCTTTCAAACGCGAGAACATTTGAAGCGACATCGGCTCGATGTCATTGATGAAGCGATATTTGATTGTCTGCGGCAATGATGTGAACAGGTTTATCGTACCGGTCACTACTCCTATTCCCTATTCGATCAACGCAGTTCCGGCCTGCACCCGAAAGGTTTCGTAGACGAAATTTGCCCTGAGGCCGGCGCTTTGGAAATGCGCTACGATCGAGTCGTCGAACGGAGCATTTGCCCCGCGCGCCGACCCGATCAGGCGCTCATGCACAAGGTCGACAAGGTTGAGGCAGTCGATATTCGCGAGTCGGTGGTCGCTGCGCACCAGCAACCCACAGCTCGATTCGAGCAGTGGCTCCGTTAGAATGTTCGCATCGTTGAGCAAGCTGCCTGCTCGCAAACCAAAGCCCAGATCGATGCTGTTTCTATTTAGCGCGGCGATTTTCTGCGCCGTATTCATCTCGTGGCGCTCAGCCGTGATGTCTGGATATAGCGCATGGAACCGAATCAACGCGAGCAAAATGGACGTCAGATTGACATCTTCAACGCGGTTGACCGGGATCCTGAAACTCTGTACCCGCCGCTTCCCGAATAATCCGTAACGCCTGCTCCACTTGCCGGATGATGACATCGACGCCGTCGCGTAGTCTCGCCGGGCAGAGTCAACATTACTCCACGCCGATCACGATTGAGCAGGCTCACCTACTAAGCGCTGCTTATCGACCCGAGGTGCGAGCGCGTAGCGCGCGTTTGCGCGCCACGCGCTTCTTCAGCCGCCAGATCGAGAAAGTCAAGTATCAGTGGATTGCGTTCATTTGTGCGCGACAGCATCTGGACCGTTACGGGCTCGAGGTCGTTGATCCGCCGGTAGTGCAAAGTTTTTGGAAGCGACGAGAATAGGTATGTGGTGCCGATCATAGCGCCGAGCCCTTGTTCGATGAGCGCGACGCCAACTTGTATCTGCGTCGTTTCATAGATGAAGTTTGGCGTGAAGCCAGCTTGCTGGAACTGAGCAACCATCGAGTCATAAAGCGGCGCATTGACCGCACGTGCCGAGCCGATCAGTCGCTCCTGCGCAAGATCGCAAAGGTGCAGACGGTCGACGTTTGCCAGCCGGTGATCGCTGCGCATCAACAAGACCCAGTCTGCTTCGAACAGCGGCTGAATCAGTACGTCATCGTTGTCCGGTGCAGTGTCGAGCAATACGCCGAAGCCGATGTCGATATGTTTCCTGGTCAGCGCGGTGATCTGCTGCGCCGTGTTCATTTCGTGGCGCTCTATTGTGATGTCCGGATATAGTGTCTGCAGACGAATGAGCGCAGGCGGAATAAATGACAGATTCGCGTACTCGACCAGACCGATCGAGAGCCTGGATTCTCGACTGCCCGCGGCATCCTGCGCCTCACGCAACGCGCGCTCAACCTGAGCGAAGATGGCATCGGCGCTGTCGCGCAGAGCCTCGCCCGAAGCGGTCAGCGTCACGCCGCGCCGGTCGCGGTTCAGTAATTGCGCGCCCACCACTTCTTCCAGTTTCGCAATCTGCTGGCTAAGCGCAGATTGCGTTATCGACGCGAGGTCGGCCGCCCGGCCGAAATGGAGTTCCCGTGCAAGAATCGAGAAGTAGCGCAGTTGACGCAATTCAATTGCTTTCATGTGGCTCTCGTGTCGAAGGTCCGTTGTCAGTCCGGCAGATCGCTGCCGTCTACTGCTTGCGAGTATTGGCCAGGTGCGCCACGCCGACCCCGGCTACCGAACGTAGAGAGCGAACGAGGCGCGCCTCGTACTGTCGGCCTCGGCGACACCGATTCAGTCGGGCCGAACTCTTGCAAGAAGCACAATCAGAGGCCCTCCACATGCTTCTTCGCAAAACGGCGGTGTCGACGCGCTCGCTTGGACGCAAGCCTCGCCTCTCCAACTCGCGCTGGTTCATGAACACTGCATCGCGCTGCCCGAACACGCCGCGATAGCGGTCCGAGCGCCAGTAGAGCGTGGTGTTGCACTGGCCGTGGCTGCGCATCGTGGCGAGGAGATGATAAAGCGCAAGGCGCTCGAGAAGAAGATGGGCGCTATCGATAACAGTCATTCCCCCCAGGAATGGACCGCGCTCTCAACGCCGCAGAAAATCACCGTTCTCTTGATGCGACCGTTGCAGCAGCGCTTAGCGATGCCGGCTTCACCGTTCAGAGCAGCCGTTCGACGCAATCATCCCGGTTCGACCGCTTTGAGTGGCGAACGCTCAAGGCATGGGTGACGGGTGACGGCTCTGGTAGTCGTCGAGCACCGCAACCTTAACCAGGGACTTTATGTTCATACCGCCAACTGCCGGAATCGCTGCCGATACATCTGATTCGGCCTTGTTCCAGCCAGCGCGGGCTTGAACACCGCCAGGATAGCGAACGCTTAAATTGTTCGACCCTGATCGGACATGAGGCACGGCAGCCGCAGTTGTTCCCGCCAGAAGCGACCTGCGAGTTGTCGGGTACCGTTCCGAGAAGCGATATTGCACCGCCTTTCGCGACCACGCTGATATCGCTGCCCGACAACCCTTGTTTCGCACCAACGCTTTTCTCACGGCGTAGGCCTATTCCCCAGCAACGAAGACATAGGTATGGACCCGATATTCTTTTCATAGTACGAGGCCGGGAGTTCATTCCGATTAGACATAACAGGTATTCCTTGCGCAGGCCTACCCGTCCGCTACACCAATGAATAGCATCAAATTGCGCAGGTTGAACTGTAAACTAGGTTTCGATTGTCCCGGAGATCGACTGCGCTCGGTTCGAGCGTTGACCCGGTGCAAGTTGAAACATTTCCCAGGATGCATCGCCAAGTCGGATAGGGCAATAAGGCATAGAGACGACGCTCATTGCGCTGCAAGTCAGCAACCGGCACTGTCGGCAGGTCGCGCTCTCAAACCAAGGTCGTTCATTCATAAACCCCATACGAAGGCCGACCGAAATGCGTTTGATGTCGCTCCTGCTCCCAGGCAGACTACGGATACGGTCAGTGCGAATTCCGGTTTGGAATTCCGGGCTTCCCCTGTAGTGGCAACACTCCATGGGGCATGACGTACAGACCATCCCGTGAGTACACGTGCGTTTCGTGAAGGACATCGTTGGTAGATCGTGAGTAAGAATTCAGGCTACCGAAGAGCGCGTGACAAGTCGTTGCGACACGAAACGCCTCGATAAGGAGACCTGAAATGCGGAGAGAAAAATCTGCAGACTTCCCGTTCGACCTAAAGAGAACTCGCGTGCACGACGCTGAAATGGCGTATATCGACGTCGGCGAAGGTGATCCGATCGTCTTCCTGCACGGCAACCCCACATCTTCCTACACATGGCGAAACGTCATTCCCCACGTACAGCAGCTCGGACGATGCACTCAAATAAGTGCACCGTGACAGACCGAACGATGATCAGCTCGGGCCAATACCTCGAGCATTTCAAATCCAGTCCAAAACACGTACGCTGGACTCCCGCCCAGATCAAGCAATCCATGCGCGAAACCCTGAATGCTTCCCAGGACACCGGTGACCTATGGATCTCCGGCTGCGGGTCGTTAATATGGAATCCTGTCTGTCAGTCCGAGACACACAACTTGTGGATAATTTATAGTCCTAAAGGACGTGAATCCCTGACCTTCGCATGATCATGTTCCTGTCGCAGCAGGCTGCCCTTCAAAGGCGCCCCTGTCAGGCCCTACGTCCGCTCCACGGGCTTAACTTACCGCGCCCCCCGGTAGCTGTTGCAATACCGGACTATTTGCTATGAGGCGTGAAAAAGGTGTTGAACACGTACGAGCATGACGTTTCGGTGCCGGTCACTCGCTCGCTGAACACGACTGTACCGCACCCTTGACGCGGCTGTGAGGCCCCGTCAAACCTCGCTCAAGGGGCTCCGGTTCAAATCGGAGGATCGGATAAGTTAAGCTCGGGATTTGACGAGCGCGAGCAGGCTATGAGTAAAGCTGATAGACATCGACAGGCTGTTCAACGGCCGTCACTTTGACCGCGAAGTCATCGTCCTGTGTGTGCGTTGGTATCTGCGTTACAAGCTCAGCCTTCGAGACCTCGTTGAAATAATGGCCGAGCGCGGGCTGTCGCTCGCGCACACTACGATCATGCGCTGGGTCAAACGCTTCACGCCGGAGTTCCTCAAGCGCTGGGACCGGTTTGCAAAATCCGCGGGTCGTTCGTGGAGAGTCGACGAGACGTATGTGAAAGTCCGTGGCAAATGGGTCTATCTTTACCGTGCAGTTGACCGCGCGGGAAAGACGGTCGACTTCCGGCTCAGCGCCAGGCGCGATGTCGCTGCGGCCAAGTCTTTCTTCGCGAAAGCGATCAGGAGTCAAGGGCTCGCTCCGAAGACAATCACGCTGGACGGTTACGCTGCGTCTCACCGCGCGGTGCGGGAAATGAAGGCGGACCAGTTTCTGCCCGCGGACACGACATTGCGATCGTCGAAGTATTTGAACAATTTGATTGAGCAGGATCATCGCAACATCAAGTCCAGGATCAACGCAATGCTCGGCTTCAAACGCTTCAGCGATGCGGCCATTACGATATCGGGCGTCGAGTTGATGCATCGCATTCGCAAAGGTCAGTTCAACCTCGCACGGTTGCGCCTCAAAGATACCACTGCGCCCGCTGTTTGGAAGTCAGTCCTTTCAGCACGATGATGCAATGGTGAATACACCGTTTTTCGCTTGAGCCCGCAATTTGCACCACAGCCCGGCGCTCTACATCCTGAAGTATCAGGACCAGGCCACTGTCTGGCCGGATTTACCCGGCAGCTGGCGCTGCATCGCCGCGCCAGTTGCCGCAACAAATTGAGGTAACGTTTGAGGGCAAACATGCTAGACGCAGCGCAGCTTGACGACACATCGCGCGGCGCGCACGCGGGATGCCGTTCATCTGCTCTTGGTCTACATGCAGCGCGCCTACGCGGGAAGCGAGCGAGCACCCAGTCGGGGTCACGCCGGTGACGAAATTCCTTCACCTTCCCGCGTTGCGTCAGCACGCCATGATTACAGCGTCGGCGGCAAGAGCTTCCGGTCGATGAAAGACTGAAGAGCCTCGCAGAATGCGTCCCGAGTGTCGACGGCAGCGTTGAATCCGGCTTTGCGAAGCTTGATCGTGCTGACAAAAGCGACGGGGCCTGCGGGGGCTCCAGATGCAAACGCAAAGTCGGCATGTTGATCGCCCTGTCCGACAAACGAACGAAGATCACCACTCGCAAGGCCGTACTTGGCGACGATCTTCGCCCAGATGTCGGCGTTGTCGCGAATGTACTGCGCCACACTGGTAGGCTCGTCGCCTCCCACATTCGCGCCTAGCGTCTTCGCCATCGCCGGCCATACACTTCGCCATTCGAAGACATCGCCGTTGGTGACGTTGAAGATCTCGTTCGCTGCTTGCGGAGATTGCGCGGCCCACACCATCACCTGGCCGACGAGATCGGCGTCGGCCATTTCCCAGACGAACGACGGACCGCCCGGAAAGCCGAATGCCTCGCCCTTCTCGCGGCGGATAGCTGCATACACACCGATGGCCGGGAGGACGTTGAGAGCCCCGGGCGTCTTCCCGGTGACGAGTTGAGGGCGCAGCACGGTATAAGTGAAACCGTGCTTCGCAGCCGTGTCGCGAACGTAGTCCTGTTGATCGAAGAAGAAGTTCGCGTGATTGTCGCGCGGGTCGCTCTCCCGTGCCGGGACAGCGATAGGGTGAAGGTGGACGCCGTATGCCTTCGTTCCCTGCAGGATAGACACATGCCTGAGCGCCGATTTCCCTGAAATGAGGGGCTCGATGACATTGCGCAGCATCGCATTGTTCACTTCGATCTGGTCCGCGTTCGACCAACCGCTCACCAGATCATCGGCATTCTCGTAAATTGCCGCATACGCAACGTGCGTAATGTCGGCGACCCCGGACAGCGCCTCACGGGCGGCTTTCTCATCACGCAAATCCACCGGGATAAACCCAAAGTCTCGCCCGCTCGGCAGCTGCGGCTTACGCCTCGAAATACCGACGACATCCCAGCCCGCCGAGAGAAAGGATTCAATAGCGGCTACGCCTATGAGTCCGCTCGCTCCCGCCACCAAAACCTTATTTCTCGTGTCCATTCCTTTGCTCCATTTCCGTGATTTCTGTCCCGGCCCGAACATTCATATTCGATTCTGAAAATATCGAATCTGCCTGGGCGCGCTTTCCGACTGGCAGTCGGTGATGCCAAGCTTAGTCTGGTCGGCAGTTGTACGGTAGTGTCGGGCAAGGAATCACTGTTATTCCGTAGAGCAATGCCCCCTGAGCTGTGAACGCAGCGATAAGTGCGCTAACTGGCGGGAGAGCGTGCAAAAGTTGGGGAGGTCGATTTCTTCAGGACTCCCTGACTCACGGCATGATTGCGCGGTGTGCGCTATCCGTTGGCGAGTACCCGCCTGCCGACGCTGGCCCGATGCATTTGCCGCAACCCGAGTCGGCAATCTTGAGCGCCGAGATGCGACGCGGCGAGAATTCCCCGTTCAAAGCCA
>NZ_JARESU010000082.1:0-36985 GCF_046027075.1 Paraburkholderia sp. RL18-085-BIA-A
TTTCTCGATGATGGTCTGTTCGATGATCGGAATGTTATGACCATCTTTGACAATCTGATGAAGATTGAACTCGGGCTTTTCGTAATCCTTGCCAAGCCGGTAGAGCAGTTCATAACCGGCTGAGAGGCGCGTGGCGCCTGGCACGTAGGCCAATGGACTGGCGGGATTCGCGAACGATTTCGACGCGGCCTGGGCCCAGGCTGTAAGGGGGCTCAACATCGCCCGCTGGAATTCGTGAAATTGATAGAGCATAGGTGCTCCGTTTTAAGCGGTTCGCATGGGGCTTCGCAAACACGCGTGAGGCGTTGCGGCAGGCCATTTTGGTTGTGGGCACATTAATTTTCGGCCGACAGTCTGGACGATAATATCGAACTACTCGCATTTGTGCAATGCAACAATTTCCGTGCGGGCAGCACGCAAACCGTCATTGAATCATGCTACGGGCGATGTTGCCGCGCCGCTATCCGGGGTTGCCTCAGCCTTAAGTTCCGCCGACCCGCCGCCGTTATGGGCCGGATGGCCGGTTGCCTGCGCCATCTCCTGTTCGTGCTTCATCAGATTCAGGCCGGTGTGCACCAGCGCCACATGCGAGAAAGCCTGCGGGAAATTGCCCACCAGACGCCTCTCGAGCGGATCATACTCTTCGGCGAGCAGACCCACGTCGTTACATAGCGCGAGCAGCCGTTCGTACATCGCAATGGCTTCACCGATGCGGCCTTGCAACGCCAGGTTGTCCACCATCCAGAACGAGCAGGCGAGGAATGTGCCTTCGCCGGGCGGCAGGCCGTCGTCGTATTCGGTGGTGCGATAGCGCATCACGAAGCCGTCGCGCATCAGGTCCTTTTCGATCGCCGCAACGGTGCCCTTGATACGCGGATCGCGCGGCGGCAGGAAGCCGACCAACGGCAGCAGCAGCACGCTCGCGTCGAGCTGGTCGCTGCCGTAGTACTGCGAGAACGCATTCAGCGCGGGATTCCACGCCTTCTCGCAGACTTCCGCATGAATCTTGTCGCGCGTCGCGCGCCATTCGTCGAGCGGGCCGTCGAGCTTGAACATCTCGGCCGATCTGATCGCGCGATCGAATGCCACCCATGCCATCACCTTGGAGAACGTGAAATGCTGGCGGCCGCCGCGCGTTTCCCAGATGCCTTCGTCGGGCTCCTGCCAGATCGTTTCGAGGTGGCCCAGCAGCGCACGTTGCACGTTCCACGCGGTGTCGTCCGCCTGCAGACCGCCGACGCGTGCCAGATGCAGCGCGTTCATCACTTCGCCATAAACGTCGAGCTGGCGCTGGCCGACCGCGTTATTGCCGATGCGCACCGGCTTCGCGCCTTGATAACCCGGCAGCCAGTCGATTTCGAATTCCGGCAGCCGCCGCTCGCCGGCGATCCCATACATGATCTGCAACTGATCCGGCGCGCCCGCCATCACGCGGCCGAGCCAGCTGCGCCACGCGCGCGCTTCGTCGTAGTAGCCGCCGCGCATCATCGCGAGCAGCGTGATGGTGGCGTCGCGCAGCCAGCAGTAGCGGTAGTCCCAGTTGCGCGTGCCGCCGAGCTGTTCCGGCAGCGACGTGGTGGGCGCCGCGACGATGCCGCCGGTCGGCTCGTAGGCGAGCGCGCGCAGCGTGATCAGCGAACGGCGGATCGGCTCGGCCCATCGGCCTTCGACGGTGCCGCGCGCCGACCATTCGAGCCAGTGGTTCTCGGTGCGCGCAAGCGCGGTGTGCGGATCGCGCGCGGGCGGAACGCGCAGATGCGACGGCGCATAGGCGAGTGAAAACGGCACCCGTTCGCCTTCGCTGACCGTGAATTCGGCGACGGTTTTCATGTCCTCGCCGCGCAACTCGACCGGCGTGCGCAGCACGGCGTTGTCCGGCCCGACGATCGCCTTGATGCCGCTATCGTGCTTCAGCCGGTCGACCCACGGAATCGAAAAACCGTAGTCGAAGCGCAGCACCAGCTCCATCTTCATGCGCACGGTGCCGCGCTTGCCGACGACGATGCGCACCATCTCAGACCAGCCATTGCCCGGCGGCATGAAGTCGATCAGCGTGACGGCGCCCTCGGGCGTGTCGAACTCGGTTTCGAGAATCAGGGTTTCGCCGCGATACCGGCGCGTGATGGTCGGCTTGGTGTCCGAGACCGGCGAGATCAGCCAGCGGCCGTTCTCGGGCGTGCCGAGCAGGGCGGCGAAGCAGGCGCCGGAGTCGAAACGCGGCCAGCAGAGCCAGTCGACGGAACCTTCGCGTGAGACGAGCGCGGCCGTGTGGCCGTCGCCGATGAGCGCATAGTCTTCGATGAGTGCGGGCATGGGGAGCGTGTCAGTGATGACGCACGGCGCAGGCCGCCGCGCAGGAGTCGTGGTTATTACCGGACCCGTGTGATGCGTTTTGGTTCATCACGCAATGCGGCAAAACGCGGGTTGGTAATCTGTCAAACGAATGCCTACAATCAAAAATCCAGCCGATGTCCGGAGCCTTCCGGATTGCGAGTCGGCCTTGCCCATGGCGCATGCAGACGCCGTTTCCGAGGACGAAAGCCATGCTGAACCCTTCGAAATCCGATTGCATCACGATTCTCTCGGCCGCCAGCGAACTTGCCGGCGATTCAATGCTGCCGCTCGAGCCTGACCGGCTGGGCCTGAGCCACAATGGCTTGCTGACCGCCGCGGCTTTCCTGGTCGAACGGGATTGCTTCCGACGTTATCAGGAAGGTGACGGCCATTATGCCGTCGGCGCGCTGTCGTTGCAGGGGCGGCTGCGGCTCGAACAGTTGTCGCAGGGCTGAGTCGCGGCTGCGGCACCGGCGGCAGGCATAGGTCCTTCGTCGTTGGCAGACCTGCTGGCGGCAAGCCTGCAGCGACACCCTACATCGAGCCTGCACCGCTTCGCGGCGCTTCTTCGCGTTGGGCATTGCGTTTCCGCAGTGCCGCACCGCGCGTTGGTGCATAGTCGTCAGTATTTACGGATAGGTCACGCCTTTGCGTGCGCTTCGTCACACGCCTGCCCCCTGTTGCAAAAAACGCGGCCGAGCCCGCGTTGCGCCCGGCCATGCGTGCTTTACCCCGCTTACGCCGGCCAACCGCAGCCGCTCAGAAGTGCGTCGACCCCACGCCGAAGATCCCAATGATGCCGATGATGATCAGATAGAGCGCGACGATATAGTTCAACAGGCGCGGCATGACGAGAATCAGAATACCGGCGATCAACGAAACCAGCGGGCCCAGGCTGAGTGTGACGTTCATGAAGACTCCATAGTGTGAGACGCGTGAGACGCGATTGAAAAAATGTCCCGCGACGCTGGACAATGGCTACCGACGCACGCTTGATGCCGGCAGCCGGATTTGCTGCATGATCCTGCGCAACGCTTCTATACTTGCGTCGATAAGAACAACGCTCGACCCACCGCGCGGCAGACCAGAGACACGATTACAACCGCTTCGACCCAATAATCGATGTCAGGAGGTTCTATGCTTCGTCGTCGCCGGGGCGCCGTGCGTGCCGTTTCGAGTTCTGTTCCTCTTTGCACCGCCCGCTCGATCATAAAAGGTTTCATGCTCATGGTATCGATTGTTGCTTCGCATGCGTATGCGCAAGATCCCGGCCCGGTTCCCGCGGACGGGGTCTACCACATGCTCGTCGGCACGTACACCGCCGGCAAGAGCGAGGGCATCTACGTCTACCGGTTCGACACGAAGACTGGGGCGGCCACGCGGGTGTCGGTCGCGCAGACGGTCAATCCGTCATTCCTCGTGGTGAGCCGCGACCGCCGCTTCGTCTACGCGGTCAACGAATTGCCCGGCGATAACGGTCCGGCCACCCAGCGCGGCGGCATCAGCGCGTTTCGCTTCGACGCCGCGCAGGGGCAGTTGACGTTTCTCAACAAGGTGTCGGCGGACGGCAATGATCCGTGCTATCTGAGCCTCTCGCCGGACGAGAAATATTTGCTGACCGCGAACTATTCGGTGGCGGCCGACCCGGGCGGCAGCTTCGCGGTGTTCCCGTTGCAGGGCGACGGCCAGGTCGGCACGTCGGTGCAGACCGTGCATCACGAGGGCGGCGGTCCGGTGAAGGGACGGCAGGACAATTCGCACGTCCACTCCACGGTGTTCTCGCGGGATGGGCGCTATCTGTTCGCGCAGGACCTCGGTGCCGACAAGCTGTACTCGTACCGCTACACGCCGGGCGACAGCCACGGCCCGTTCACGCCGACCGACTGGGGCTACACGCAGCAGAAGGCGGGCACCGGTCCGCGCCATCTGATTTTCGGCGCCGACAGCAAGCACGCTTATCTGACGAGCGAGCTGGCCGCCACCGTCAGCACGTTCGACTACCACGAAGGCAAGCTCACTCAGGTGCAATCGCTGTCGATCACCGAGCCGGGCTTCAAGGGCGCGGTCGGCGCTGCGGCAATTCACATGTCGCCGGACGGGCGCTTCGTGTACGTGTCCAATCGCGGCGACGCGAACGAGATCGTGATCTTCTCGGTCGATCCCGCCAATGGGCGTCTGAAGAAGATCGGGCATCAATCGAGCCTCGGCAAGTCGCCGCGTGAATTCGCGATCGACCCGAGCGGCAACTGGTTGATCGTCGGCAATCAGAACAGCGATACGGTGTACGTGTTCAAGCGCGATCAGCAAACCGGTCTGCTCGATCCGACGCCGAAGCAGCACTTCGAACTCGGCTCGCCGGTGGATTTCAAGCTTGTGTCGCCATCTTGATGGATGGCTTGTGCGCGTGGGCTGAACGCGCGGACGGATGAAAAGACGGGCCGCTTCGAGCGGCCCGTCTTTTTCGCGGCGGAGTGTGTGTCGCAGACGGTTGCGGACCGATCGCCGCTTATTCCGCCGGCCCAGGGGCGAGCACTTCGCGACTGCCGTTGATGCTCATCGCCGAGACGAGTCCCGCCGTCTCCATCTGTTCGACCAGACGCGCCGCGCGGTTATAGCCGATGCGCAACTGCCGCTGCACCGACGAAATCGACGCGCGCCGCGTGCGCACCACGAACGCGACGGCTTCATCGTAGAGCGGGTCGGCTTCCGCATCCGGCGATTCGCCGAACAGGTCCTGCGCCGCGCCGCCGTCGGTGGCCGGGCCGTCGAGAATGCCTTCCTCGTATTGCGGCTCGCCGAACTGCTTCAGATATTCGACGATCCGATGCACTTCCTCGTCGGCGACGAACGCGCCGTGTACCCGTTGCGGGTAGCCCGTGCCCGGCGGCAGGAACAGCATGTCGCCCTGGCCGAGCAGAGACTCGGCGCCCATCTGATCGAGAATCGTGCGCGAGTCGATCTTCGACGACACCTGGAACGCGACGCGCGTCGGAATGTTCGCCTTGATGAGCCCGGTGATCACGTCGACCGAGGGCCGCTGCGTCGCCAGAATCAGGTGGATGCCGGCCGCGCGCGCCTTCTGTGCGAGCCGCGCGATCAGCTCTTCGATCTTCTTGCCCGCCACCATCATCAGGTCCGCGAGTTCGTCGATCACGACCACGATCAGCGGCAGCGGCGCGAGCGGCTCGGGCGCGTCGGGCGTCAGCGAGAACGGGTTGCCGAGCTTCTTGCCTTTCGCTTCGGTGTCGCGGATCTTCTGGTTGAAGCCGGCGAGATTGCGCACGCCGACCGCCGACATCAAGCGGTAGCGCTTCTCCATTTCGCCGACACACCAGTTCAGCGCGTTGGCCGCGAGCTTCATGTCGGTGACGACCGGCGCGAGCAGATGCGGAATGCCTTCGTACACCGAAAGCTCCAGCATCTTCGGGTCGATCATGATGAGGCGCACTTCTTCGGGCGTCGCCTTGTAGAGCAGCGAGCAGATCATCGCGTTGATCGCGACGGACTTGCCCGAGCCGGTCGTGCCCGCGACCAGCATGTGCGGCGCCTTCGCCAGATCGGCGACGACCGGATGGCCGGTGATGTCCTTGCCCATCGCCAGCGTCAATTGCGAGTGCGAGTTCTGATAGACGCCGGCTTCGAGGATTTCCGACAGACGGATCGTCTGGCGCTTCGCGTTCGGCAATTCGAGGCCCATGCAGGTCTTGCCGGGAATCGTTTCGACGACGCGGATCGACGTGAGGCCGAGCCCGCGCGACAGGTCCTTCATCAGACCGACGATCTGGCTGCCGCGCACGCCGAGCGCCGGCTCGACTTCGAAGCGCGTGATGACCGGACCGGCCGACGCGCCGACCACCGTGACCGGCACTTTGAATTCCTGCAGACGCTGCTCGATCAATTGGCCGGTTTCGATGAGCTTGTCTTCGGAGACCGGTTCGACGTCGGTGTCCGCGAGTGCGAGCAGATCGAGCGTCGGCAATTCGACCATCGACGCGGCGGGCGCGTGGAATTCGAAGCCGTTGACCGGCGCGTGGCCGCGCAGCGGCGGGCGCTCGGTGGCGGGTTCTGCGGCGGGCGGCTCGGGGGCGAATTGGGGCGGTTGTGGGGTGATTGTCGCGGTTGAGGTTGTCGGGATTGCGGACGTTGCCGGCGTTATCGGAGCCGTGGGCGAGTCGATAGCGGGGGCGCCGGCGATACCAGGCTCTTCCGCGCTGATGGTTTCTTCCGCGTGGAACGAGGGTGCCGGTGGTGCGGGCTGAGCGGCAAAGCCAGGGAAACGAACCACGTTCGACGCGTTCGACCCGACGCTTTGCGGCGCGATGGAGGCAACGATGCTGGCGGCGTGCGTTGCTGCCGACGAAGCGAATGCGCTCGCCGCTTCCGATATGTTCGGAAGGGCAGGGGTGTTCGCTGCTTGCGTTTCGGCCGATGCCGCTTGCGTGCTCGTACTCGCGGCTTGTGGCGGCGGGGTGCTGTCGGATGGCGGCGCAGCTTCGTCAGGCGCGACCGTGCTGGTGTGGCTGATAGGCGGTACGCTCGGTGATGCTGCTGCGGGATGCGTTGCTTGCGTCGCGGTCCGTGTTTGCCAAGGCGCTAGCGCCTGATCGATGACGACTTCGGCCCCAGGTCTGCTCGGCTGCGCTGCCGATGCAGTGGCGAAGGGCGGCTTAGCGATCGATGCGGCATCTTCGGTGTGCGCGGGTGCCGCGGCAGTCGACGCGGTGGCTTGCGAAGGCTCTGCGGGTCGGCTGAGCGGTTGAGCGGGTTCGACGTTTGGATGCGGGTCGGCGTCGATCGGTGCTGGCGATTGTGTCGAGTCGTCCTTGAACGGTGCGTCGTCTTGGTCTGTTTGTTCGTCGCCCGATTGCAATTGGGTCGCGAAAGTTTGGAAGGGCGTGAGAGTCGCGACGGAGGGCGTGCGTTGTGGTGCAGGTGTGAGAGGTGCGGGCGCAGGTGGCGCAGCCACAGGAGGTGCGGACACAGCAGGTGTGGCCACAGCCGGTGTAACCACAGCCGGTCCAGCAACAACTGGCATAGACACAGCAGGCGCTGCCACAGCAGGTCCAACCACAGCAGGCGCAGACACAGCAGACGTAGCCACAACAGACGTAGCCACAGCCGCGTCAGCCGCCCCAGGCACCGCCGCATCAGACACAGATTCCCCACGCACAAACGCGGCGGCGCGAGTCGCACGCTCGGCCACATCCCCAGCCGCCCCATCCGTCGCCGACTCCGCCGCAGCCATCAGCGGCGCGTGAATGATGGGTGGCTCGATCGGCCATTGCACGACGGGTTCCGCGCCGACTTCGACCGGCGGCACATCGAACGCGGTGTCCGTGCGTGTCGGTTCAATCGACGCTGTCTCGACCGGCTCATGTGCCAATCGATGCGCCGACGCCCGCCCGACGACCTCGCGCAACGGCTCATGCGCGCTCGTCGGCGACGCTGTCTGAACCGGCTCGATACCCGCTGCATCCCCGCCGGATTTCTCAGCCTCAAAAGACGGCTCGGCGTTCGCCGCAGCCACCACCTTCGCACCTTCCGCGCCGCTGCTGCGCGCGAGGCTCACGCCAGCCAGGTCGGTCCAGCGCGCGGCGTTTTCCGCGATGCTGCGAAGCGTTTCCTCGACACTGGCCGGCGGCGAGGCTTTCTGCGCTGTCGGCAGCGGACGAGTGAAAGCCGGTGCCGGCCGGCGCGAATCCGGCGTCGGCGTGACTCCGTTCGCAAGCGACGCGGCCGGAAACGATTGACGAGGCGTCGCGGTACGGTTGAGCGGAACTGCCGCGCCAGCCGAACTTCGAGTCGTCGAAGGACGGCTCACGCTGCCGGCTGCAGGATTCGCCCTCGAGTCCGAAGGCGCGCCGGTAACGCCGGCAGCAAGCGCGCCCGACGCCGTGCGCGCCGCCGCTCCAGCGTAAGCCGCTTTCGCCGCCGCACCTGATGCACCCGACGCAGCAGCGGCCACACCAGCCGCAGCCGCCCGGCCCACGCCGGCGCCAAACGATCCAACCGGACGCTGTTCGCCGGCCGAGCGCCGGCCGACCTGCAAGGCCGGATTGCGAGCCGCCGCACCTGACGCACCCGACGCCTCCATGCGTCCTGCAGCACCTGCACGCGGCGCGCTCTCACGCAACCATCCCGCCGGCGCAACCGGCTCGGTCGGCATAAACGCGGTCTTGTCCGAATTCAACGCTGATGCCTGCGGTGACGCCCGGCGCGGCGATACCGTCGTACCGGTGCGCAAAACAGGCTCGATCTGCGTCGCCTGATCGCGCGCGGCTGGCGCGCCGGCACGCCAGCTCGACCTGCCGCCACGCGCCGCCGCGTCCGTACCCGGCGCCATGCCCGTCGCAGCCGCGCCCGCATTTACACCGGCACCCGCACCACGCCCGCTCGCCGGTGGTCGCCACACTGTCGGCCGCGCGTAGCGCCCATTGCTCTTCGGCGCCATCGTGTTGGTGGCCGGCGAAACGTGCGAAGGCAAACCATCGTCGACGCTGCGATGACGGCGCGCTTCCTCGTCGCGCCTCGCCAAACCACGCGACAAACCCAGGCCGAACGCACCGTCCGCCCACGCGGCGAAATCGCGCCAGCGGAAATCGATCAGCCAGGGCAGGCTGATCAAGAGCAGGGCGAGCGCCGCGAGCGGCGTGCCGATATGTCCGAGCAGATGGCCGAAGCCTGCGGCCAGCGCATGGCCCAAGCCATTGACGCCCGCGATCCCGATCAGGGATGCCTCCAATGTGCAGCTCGCCGCCATCACGCAGACGAAGCCTAGCCACAGCCGGATCGTGCCGGGGCCGCGCAAGCCTGCGCCGCCTGGCAGCACCGACTTGACGAGGCGCCACAAAAGAGGAATGAACCAGACGGCCGACCCGCCGAACCAGCCGAAAACTACCGTATGCATACTAGACATCAACGAATGATGGACGCGCAAAAGCGCAATCCGTCGAGTTTAACCGGCGCAGCCCCAGGCTTCGACGGCCGACGCAAGTATGCTTGCGTCTCATGGGAAAGCGGACCGGCGCGCGGTCCGCCATCGGTGCAAAACATCGGCTGCTGGACTGACCCGCGAAGCTCGCGCAGACCGTCTCGAACGCGGCCGCGCGCGCTCGATGATGCGTCGGAAGGTTCGCCCGCCGCCGCACCACAAACCACCATCACATCACACGACACGCTGCCAACCGGCCATCCGCCGGCCTTTGTCGGCGCCGTTCACTTGTCGCTGCGATCGAACGTCAGCGTGTCGCCGTTATCGAGGATCAGCTGCATCTGTTGCGGCGCGCGCATCTGCACGCCGGTGCGATCGATGTGCGTCAGCGCGTCGAGAAACGCGCCTTCGATCTTGCCGCCCGGCGTCATGCACGCCATGCGCGTGCCGGCCAGCGGGCCGAAGCTCAGCTTGCCGTCCTTCAGCGCGTACGAACCCATGAAGCGGTTGCAGCCGGAAAAGCCGCTGGCGTGACGCTGGCCGGTCTTGGTGGAGAGCGTCAACGTGATCGGCTCGCCCTGATCCGTGGACGGAAGCGCGCGCGCCGTGCCGTCGGCCTGCTTCCATGCGGTTAGCACCCAGCTGGTGTCGTCGAGCAATTGTGCGGCGGCGGGATTGAATGGATCGGGCGGCGCAGCGGCCGAGTCGGGATGTTTCGGGATCGCGCAGGCGCTCAACAGCGCGGCGACGCTCAACGCGGCGATAGCCGCGCGCGCATGAGTGGTAAAGCGCGCAACACGTCGCGCGGAGGAGCTTTGGAGCATGGCGTCGTTCCTCTTCAAACTGGCGAAGGCGTAAGGGTAACGCACTAAGCTTGCCGCACGCGAGCGCAACGGCGTGCGGCGATTTTAATGAGATGGCAGCGGCGCCCGTGCGCGCCGCCGTCGTGTTCCGTCGAGCCGCGTTGGGCTGCGTCGAGCCCTTCACGCGCACCTGGCGAGATACACGAATGCGGCCGCCGCGAGCAAGGCGCGGCGAGGGGCCCGCATGTTAACATCGCGCTCTAACCAATCCCACTCTCATTCCGACTTTTTTGGAGACACCATGCAGATCGGCCAACGGATCGGCACGCCGCTTTCTGAATCCGCCACGCGCGTCATGCTGCTCGGTGCCGGCGAGCTCGGCAAGGAAGTGATCATCGCGCTGCAACGGCTGGGCGTCGAAGTGATCGCCGTCGACCGTTACCCGAATGCGCCGGGCCATCAGGTCGCGCATCGCTCGCACGTGATCGACATGACCGACCGCGCCGCGCTGCGCGCGCTGGTCGAGCAGGAGCGCCCGCATCTGATCGTCCCCGAGATCGAGGCGATCGCCACCGACGCGCTCGCCGCGATCGAAACCGACGGTCTCGCCGAAGTGATCCCCACCGCGCGCGCCACCCAGCTCACGATGAATCGCGAAGGCATCCGCCGTCTCGCCGCCGAAGAGCTCGGTTTGCCGACCTCGCCGTACGCGTTCGCCGATTCGCTCGACGAACTGCGCGCCGGCATCGCCAGGGTCGGCTATCCGTGCGTCGTGAAGCCGGTGATGTCGTCGTCGGGCAAGGGGCAGTCGGTGCTCAGGAGCGAGGCCGACGTCCAACCTGCATGGCAGTACGCGATGGCGGGCGGCCGCGTGAATCACGGCCGCGTGATCGTCGAAGGCTTTATTGACTTCGAATACGAGATCACCCAGTTGACCGTGCGCGCAATCGACCCGGCGAGCGGCGCGGTCAACACGTACTTCTGCGATCCGATCGGCCACGTGCAGGTGGCGGGCGATTATGTCGAATCGTGGCAACCGCAGCCGATGAGCCCGCTCGCGCTCGAACGTTCGCGCGAAGTGGCGCAGAAGGTGACGGCCGCGCTCGGCGGGCGGGGCCTGTTCGGCGTGGAACTTTTCGTGCGGGGCGATGACGTATGGTTCTCCGAAGTGAGCCCGCGTCCGCACGACACGGGGCTCGTCACGCTGTGTTCGCAGCGTTTCTCGGAGTTCGAATTGCATGCGCGCGCGATCCTCGGTTTGCCGGTGGATACGTCGCTGCGGGCGCCGGGGGCGTCGGCGGTGATTTACGGCGGTCTGGACGAAGCCGGCATCGCCTTCGAAGGCGTCGCGGCGGCGTTGGCGGTGCCCAATGCGGATCTGCGCCTGTTCGGCAAGCCGGAGAGCTTCGTCAAGCGGCGCATGGGTGTGGCGCTCGCCACCGGCGAGAACCTCGACGAAGCGCGTTCGCGCGCGAAGCAGGCCGCGGCGGCGGTGCGGCCGGTGTCGGCGAAGTAAGGTCGAAGTGAACGGCGCGGCGGGATGTGCTCGCGAGTGTTTCGATGCATGAACCGCGCGTCCAGCAGGTTGGTCGCGCGCAATCCGAATGACGGCGGCTCGCCGGGCTGGGTGGGCTCATTGAAGCAGGGATTCGTATGGCGCTTGAATCGCGCAATATCACGGGGCGCAGTATGGCAGGCCGTCTCGGCGCAATCGGCGCACTTGGAGTGTCCCTCACGCTCTGCGCGGCGCTGACGGGGTGCGGACTCGCGGCCGCGCCGTGCCGGGTCGCGTCGGCTGGCTTGAAGATCGTGCCGCTGGTCGGGCACGTCGCGGCCGCGCCGACCGATGCCTGTGCCGCGGTGATCGATCCCTGAGCGCCGGTCGTCGCGCCGTTCGGGTTTCGTTGTCCGGTCTGGTATGCAGCAACGATCGAGGCATCCAATGAAGACATGGCTTGTGGCAAGCTTCACGGCAGCGGGTCTCGCGGCGCTTGGCGCCAATGCATGGGCCGCGCCGTTGCAGTTCGGCGAGATCCAGACCAAAAGCAGCCAGACGCACAAATACACCTGCGCGACCGGCAAGATACTGCAAGTCACCTACTGGAACATGGCGAACGGCCAGAGCTTCGCGCTGGTGCCGGTCAAAGGCAAGCCGCTCCTGTTCGTCAACACGATCTCGGCGTCAGGCGCGAAATACCAGGCGGGCAGCTACACCTGGTGGACCAAGGGCCCGCGCGCCGACCTGTACGACACAATGGCCGGCGAGAACGCGCCGCCGATCCTGTCCGACTGCGTCACCATCATTCGCTAGGCGCGATGCGGCGGCTCCCGTTGCCCGTGCCGCCGCCAGCGCCGCTCGCGCTGGGCGCTTCCCGTCATTCCCGCCGCACGGCATTGCCCCGCTGCGCGCATCATTTCCGTCCGAGTAGTAAGCTGTCCGGCATGGCATTCGCCGTGCCGTCATGCCATGCCGCGTGCTGTCCGCGTGGCCGTCGTCGTCTTCGATCGTCCGTTTCCGGACCCTAACGGCTGGGCTTTTCGCCCATCTCCGTACCATCAAGCGAGACCCTCAATGAAAGCATCGGACCTGTTCGTCAAGTCGCTGGAAGCCGAAGGTGTCGAGTACGTGTTTGGCATCCCCGGTGAAGAAAATCTCGATCTGCTCGAATCGCTGCGCCGCTCGAAAATCCGTCTGATCCTCACGCGGCACGAACAGGCGGCCGGCTTCATGGCCGCGACTTACGGCCGTCTCGCCGGCCGCACCGGCGTGTGTCTCGCCACCCTCGGCCCCGGCGCGACCAACTTCGTGACCGCCGCCGCGTATGCGCAGCTAGGCGGCATGCCGATGCTGATGGTCACCGGGCAAAAGCCGATCAAGTCGAGCAAGCAGGGTCATTTCCAGATCGTCGACGTAGTGCGGATGATGGAGCCGCTCACCAAGTACACGCGGCAGATCGTGTCGATCGGCAATATTCCGGCGGCGGTGCGCGAAGCGGTCCGGCAGGCCGAAGAGGAGCGGCCCGGCGCCACACACCTCGAACTGCCCGAAGACGTCGCGCATGAAGAAGGCGACGGCAAGCCGATTCCGAAGAGCTACAGCCGCCGCCCTGTTGCCGAGGAAAAAGCGGTCGCGCGTGCGGTCGAAGCGATCACCGGCGCGAAGCATCCGCTGCTGATGATCGGCGCGGGCGGCAACCGCAAGACCACCACCAAGATGCTGCGCGAATTCGTCGACCAGATCGGCATACCGTTCTTCACCACGCAGATGGGCAAGGGCGTGATCGACGAATCGCATCCGATGTGGCTCGGCAACGCGACGCTGTCCGACGGCGACTTCGTGCATCGCGCGATCGACCTCGCGGACTGCATCATCAATGTCGGCCACGACGTGATCGAGAAGCCGCCGTTTTTCATGCGCAGCGGCGACGCGGGCGAGAAGACCGTGATTCACGTCAACTTTCTCGGCGCGGAAGTCGACACGGTGTATTTCCCGCAGATCGAAGTGGTCGGCGACATCGCCAACGCGGTGTGGCAGTTGAAGGAAAGCCTCAAGGAGCGCAAGGAGCATTGGGATTTCACGCGCTTCAAGGAGATCAAGCAGCACTTCGAAGCGCATCTGGTCAAAGGCCAGCACGACGACCGTTTTCCGATGTACCCGGTGCGCATCGTCAACGACGTGTACGAGACCACGCCGGTGGACGGCATCGTGTGTCTGGACAACGGCATGTACAAGATCTGGTTCGCGCGCTACTACCGCGCGCATGAACCGAATTCGCTGCTGCTCGACAACGCGCTCGCATCGATGGGCGCGGGCTTGCCTTCGGCGATCGCCACCAAGATCGTCCACCCGGACCGCAAGGTGATGGCCGTGTGCGGCGACGGCGGCTTCATGATGAATTCGCAGGAACTGGAAACGGCGGTGCGCCTGAAGCTCGATCTGGTGATCCTGATTCTGCGCGACGACGCGTTCGGGATGATCCGCTGGAAGCAGGAAAACATGAACTTCCCGGACTACGGGATGACGCTCGCCAATCCGGATTTCGTCGCGTATGCGCAGAGCTATGGCGCGAAAGGGCATCGGATCGAATCGGCCGCGCAGTTCGCGCCCTTGCTGCGCGAATGCTTCGTGACGCCCGGCGTGCACGTGATTGATCTGCCGATCGACTACTCTGACAACGAGCGTGTGCTCAATCGCGAGATCAAGCGGCTTTCGGCGCAACTGTGAGCTTTATCTGAACCGTCGTTGGGCGGCATGGGCCTTGCTGGCCGTGCTGCTCCTGCTACAGCTACTTACTGTCAGGCATCGGATCAAGGAGAACGCGTCATGTTGCAGAAGAGTTATCCGTACTATCTCGCGAACGAAGCGGTGGCCGCCAACACCGATCTCGAAGTCACCGATAAATTCAGCGGCGAAGTGGCGACCCGCGTGGCGATGGCCGACGCGAGCGCAATCGACAAGGCAATCGGCCACGCGGTCGACGCAATGCCTGCGTTGCGCGCGTTCCCGCCGTTCAAGCGCCAGGCGGTGCTCGAACACTGCGTGAAGCGCTTTCGCGAGCGCTACGACGAGCTGGCGCTCGCGCTGTGCATCGAAGCCGGCAAGCCGATCAACGATTCGAAGGGCGAGGTCACGCGCCTGATCGATACGTTCAAGGTGGCCGGCGAGGAAAGCGTGCGGATCGACGGCGAGATCGTCAATCTGGAAATCTCGGCGCGCGCCAGGGGCTATCACGGCTATGTGAAGCGCGTGCCGATCGGCCCGTGCTCGTTCATTTCGCCGTTCAATTTTCCGCTGAACCTGACCGCGCACAAGGTCGCGCCGGCGATCGCCGCGGGCGTGCCGTTCGTGCTGAAGCCGGCGAGCCGCACGCCGGTCGGCGCGCTGATCATGGGCGAGATACTCGCGGAAACCGATCTGCCGAAAGGCGCGTTCTCGATTCTCCCCGCGCATCGCGACGGCGCCGATCTGTTCACCACCGACGAGCGCTTCAGGCTGCTGTCGTTCACCGGCTCGCCGGCGGTGGGCTGGGATCTGAAGAAGAAGGCCGGCAAGAAGAAAGTGATTCTGGAGCTGGGCGGCAATGCGGCGGCGATCGTCGACGGCGATCAGGGCGGCAAGCTCGACTACGTGGTCGAGCGGCTCGCGTTCGGCGCGTTCTATCAGTCGGGGCAGAGCTGCATCGGCGTCCAGCGGATTCTGGTGCACGCGCAGGTCTATGACGCGCTGCGCGAGAAGCTGATCGCGAAAACGAAGTCGCTCGTGATGGGCGACCCGAAAGACGAAAAGACCTTCGTCGGGCCGATGATCTCCGAGTCGGAATCGAAGCGCCTCGCCGGCTGGATGGACGGCGCGGTGCAGGCGGGCGCGAAAATCGTCGCGGGCGGCAAGGTCGACGGCGCGATGTTCGAGGCCACGCTGCTCGAAGGCGTGAAGCGCGACACCGATCTGTATCGCAAGGAAGCGTTCGGGCCGGTGGCGATCCTGGAGCGCTTCGACGATTTCGAGGCCGCGCTCGCCACCGTCAACGACAGCGACTTCGGCCTGCAGGCCGGCGTATTCACGGATTCGCTCGCGCATGCGCATCGCGCGTGGGACGCGCTCGAAGTGGGCGGCGTGGTGATCAACGACGTGCCGTCGTTCCGGGTCGACAACATGCCGTACGGCGGCGTGAAGGATTCGGGGCTGGGGCGCGAGGGCGTGCGCTACGCGATTGAGGACATGACGGAGATGCGCTTGATGGTGATGCGGGAGACCTGGTGACGGGCGATTCGGCGCGCGGCGCGAAACTGGGCGCTGATGCGCTCGTGGTCCGCCAGCGCGGCCGGCGCGCGTGAGCGGGGCGCCTGTCGAGGGTTTGCTTCCGCGCGCGTGCTGGTTTGCGCCCGAGGCCCGCGCCAACAGTGCCCCCGCGATTCGCATCGGTCGGGCAGGCCTCTCGTCAAAGCCCGCTGTGTCACGCCACTGTCGTCTGCGCGAACTACGCTGCGAGCGAAGCGGGGCGCCCGCTTCGCCGCAACATCGACGCAACTTCGCCGCCCACGCGCGACGCTCGCGCGGCGTGTCTCCCCCCCTGCGCAAGCAGAAAGCCCGCACATGCGCCATGAGTGTTTTTGCTGAAGTGCTACAATACCGGCCTTTCCGGCGGGTGTTTCCGCCGGCCGGAGCCGGCCGCAGTTTTCCCGTAACACTGACGGGTCCCGTGCGGAACGCCGTGGCTCCGCTTCATCCTGATGCCCTCTGCGGTTCCGACCGCTGCCGCGCGCACCCGCGCCAAGCGCATTTTTAGCGAAAGCCACCATGTCCGACACAGCCGTCACGCCCAGCACTGCGACTTTTGATCAATTCGGTCTCGCGCCCGACATCCTGAAAGCCGTCAAGGACTCGGGCTATACCACGCCCACGCCGATCCAGGAGCAGGCGATTCCCGTCGTGCTGGCCGGCCGTGACATGATGGGCGCCGCGCAGACCGGCACCGGCAAGACCGCGAGCTTCTCGCTGCCGATCATTCAGCGTCTGCTGCCGCAGGCCAGCACGAGCGCGTCGCCCGCGCGCCATCCGGTGCGCGCGCTGATCCTCACGCCGACCCGCGAACTGGCCGACCAGGTCGCCGCCAACGTGCAGTCGTATGCGAAGCACACGGCGCTGCGCAGCGCCGTGGTGTTCGGCGGCGTGGACATGAATCCGCAGTCCGAGCAACTGCGCCGCGGCGTCGAAATCCTGATCGCGACGCCGGGCCGTCTGCTCGATCACGTGCAACAGAAAACCGCCAACCTGGGCCAGGTGCAGATCCTCGTGCTCGACGAAGCCGACCGGATGCTCGACATGGGCTTCCTGCCGGACCTGCAGCGCATCCTGAACCTGCTGCCGAAAGAGCGTCAGACGCTGCTGTTCTCGGCCACGTTCTCGGGCGAAATCAAGAAGCTGGCGGCCACGTACCTGCGCAATCCGCAGACCATCGAAGTCGCGCGCAGCAACTCGACCGCGACCAACGTGACGCAGACCGTCTTCGAAGTCGCCGAGGGCGACAAGACCGGCGCGGTCGTGCAATTGATCCGCGAGCGCGGCCTCAAACAGGTGATCGTGTTCTGCAACAGCAAGATCGGCGCGAGCCGTCTCGCGCGCAGCCTCGAGCGCGACGGCGTGGTGGCGACCGCGATTCACGGCGACCGCACGCAGAACGAGCGGATGCAGGCGCTCGACGCTTTCAAGCGCGGCGAGATCGAAGCGCTGGTGGCGACCGACGTCGCCGCGCGCGGCCTGGACATCGCCGAGCTGCCCGCGGTGATCAACTTCGACCTGCCGTTCAATGCGGAAGATTACGTGCACCGGATCGGCCGTACCGGGCGCGCGGGCGCGTCGGGCGACGCGTTGTCGCTGTGCAGCCCGAACGAGCGCAAGCAGCTTGCCGATATCGAGAAGCTGATCAAGCGCCCTTTGGATGTGCAGCGCCTGACCGTCGATGTGCCGGTGCGGCATCACCATGAAGAGCGCGCGCCGCGTCGCGAGCGCAGCGGCGACGGCCGTGAAGAGCGCGGCAGCCGCCGCCGTACGGGCGCGTCGTCGGGGTCCTTCGACCGGCCGCATCATCATCGCGCGCAGCCTGTGGATGATTTCTTCCTGAAGCCGTACGAGCCGTCACCCGCTTCGATGCGCAAGGTCGAAGAAGCGGCTGCTGCTGCGGCGGTGCCGCAGAAATCGGGCTCGAAGCAGCCGTTGGCGGCGTTGCTGGGCGGGTTCGGGATGCCGCGGAAGTCGACTTCGTCGACGTGATTCGCGCTGCAAAGCGTTAGACGCTCGAGAGTCTCAGGCGCTTTGCGGCCTCAACGGCGAAGCGCTTCCATACGCTTTCGCTTTCAGAAGTTCACCCCCATCCGCCTTGCCCATGCCGCTGTAGCGGCGGCATAGAAGCTGTCTAGCGTCGTATGGGCCTCGCCGGTCAGATCAAGTCCCAGATGCCGCGCGGCGGCGCTCAACGCTTCGAGTGGTTTGTCACTGTCGAGCGCGGTTGCGCCGTTCTGCTTGCTCAGCTTTTCGCCGTGGTCGTTCGTCACGACGGGCACATGCAGGTACTGCGGCGTCGGCACGCCAAGACAGCGCTGCAGATAAATCTGCCGTGCCGTCGAATCCATCAAATCCGCGCCGCGCACAATGTGCGTGATGACCGCGTCCGCATCGTCGACCACCACCGCCAGTTGATACGCCCATTGGCCGTCCGCGCGCATCAGCACGAAATCGCCGACCTCGGTGGCGAGGTTTTGCGTCTGTTCGCCTTGCCAGCGATCTTCGAAGCTAATCACGGCCGCCTCGCCATCAGGCACGCGCAGGCGCCATGCGCGCGCGCGTTTGCCGTTGAGTCCGGCGCGGCAGGTGCCGGGGTAGGCGAGCGTCGTGTTGCGCGCGTGCGCGTACAGCAGCGAGTCGGCGATTTCCTTGCGCGTGCAGCCGCACGGATAGATCAAGCCGGTGGACTTCAATTGCGCCAGCGCCTGCTCGTAGCGCGCGATGCGCTGGCTTTGCCAGACGGGCTTTTCGTCCGCGAGCATGCCAAAGCGTTCGAGCGTCGCGAGAATATCTTCGGCGGCGCCGGGCACGGTGCGCGGCCCGTCGATGTCCTCGATGCGCACGAGCCACGCGCCCCGATGCGCGCGGGCGTCGAGCCAGCTTGCCAGCGCGCTGACCAGCGAACCGAAATGCAACGGCCCGGTCGGCGACGGTGCGAAGCGTCCGCGGTAGGTCATGGTTGGATCGCCGAGGTTGGTGCGGGTGCGGGCAACAACGGGACAGGCGTGGCGGCGGCTGAGGGCGACGGCGCCGATGCAATCACGGCGCCTGCAAATGCCGCTTCGTACGCACATGCCGATACTGGCTTCAGACAAGGCGCGGCGCTAGTGGCCACATGCGACCCGCCAGCCCGGACCCGCGCGCGTCGCTTCATTCGCGCGCCATACGCCGCCGCCATTACGCGGCGGCCGGCTCGCCGTCCGGATGGCACGCCGGACACGTTTTGCCCGGGACGTACATCGGCGACTGTTGCGCCTCGGGCGTGACCACCGCGCGGCAGCCGAAGCATTGCGCGGTCGCCGTCGGCTCCAGCTGCGGATTCAGCGCGGTGCGGTAGTCGAACACGAAGCAGTCGCCGTGATAATGCGCGCCGCCCACTTCCTCGAAGTACTTCAGGATGCCGCCTTCGAGCTGGTACACGTTGTCGATGCCGACTTCCTTCATGTGGATCGCGGCCTTCTCGCAGCGAATCCCGCCGGTGCAGAACGACACCACCGTCTTGCCTTCGAGATCGGCGCGATTGTTCTCAATCACTTCCGGGAATTCGCTGAATTTCGTAATGCGGTAGTCGAGCGCGTTGTCGAACGTGCCGACGTTGACTTCGAATGCATTGCGCGTGTCGAGCATCACGACCGGGCGGCCTTCGTCGTCGTGGCCGCGGTCCAGCCAGCTCTTGAGCGTGGGAGCGTCGACGAACGGCGCGCGGCCGAGTTCCGGACGGATGGCCGGCTTCTTCATCGTGATGATTTCGCGCTTGAGTTTGACCAGCATACGCGTGAACGGCTGCTTTTCCGACAGGCTTTCCTTGAATTGCAGATTCGCGAACTTGCCATCGAACAGCGCGTCGTGGCGGATGTAGTCGATGAACGCGTCCGTCTTCTCGCGCGTGCCGGCGACGAACAGGTTGATGCCTTCCGGCGCGAGCAGAATGGTGCCGCGCAGGCCGAGCGCGTCGCAGCGTTCGGTGACGAACGGGCGCCATGCGGCGGTGTCTTCGATGGTCGCGAACTGATACGCGGCGAGATTGACGATACTCATGTGTGTCCAGCGGTAAGAAGTGGCCGGCGTGGCGAAAAGCAGGGGGCGTTGAGCCGCCGCGTTGGGCCTGGGGAAGCCGGGCTGAGCCAGGGTGTCGCGGCCACGTCGAAAAGGGCGAAACCTCTATTATCCCTCAAGCCGGTGTTTTGCCGGACTTGGGCGACTGGCCAGGCGGTTGCGCCAGCGCAAATTGACGGGCAATTTGCAGCGCCGACTGGTGCAGATTGTTGACAACTACCGCGCGCAGCCCGTCGCCGCAAGCCGCGCGCCACGCTGCAAAACACCGGTGCGCGACGCTCCCGCGTGCGCGTACTAAGCCGGATGGCTAACGCGCGGTTTTGGCCTGAACATGGCGGGAGGGTGGAGTTACAATGTCGCCCATGTCAGATCCCCGCTTCGTTCATCTCCGCGTTCACTCCGAATTCTCGATTGCCGATGGCATCGTGCGCCTTGACGACATCGTCAAGGCGGCGGCCAAAGACGGCCAGGGCGCGCTCGCCCTCACCGATCTCGGCAATGCATTCGGCCTCGTCCGTTTCTACAAGGAAGCCCGTGGCAAAGGGGTCAAACCCATTGCCGGCTGCGACGTCTGGATCACCAATCCGGACGACCGCGACAAGCCTTCCCGTTTGCTGCTGCTGGTCAAGGACCGGCGCGGCTATCTGAATCTGTGCGAGCTGCTCAGCAAGGCCTCGCTCACGAACCAGTATCGCGGTCGCGCGGAAATCGAAGCCGCCTGGCTCGAATCCGGTCTTGGCCAAGGGCTGCTCGCGCTGTCGGGCGCGCAGCAGGGCGACGTCGGTCTCGCGCTCGCGGCCGGCAACGAGGAAGCGGCCAAGCGCAACGCGCAGCATTGGGCGAAGGTGTTCCCCGGCGGTTTCTACATCGAGTTGCAGCGTTGCGGTCAGCCGGGCGGCGAGCAGTACGTGCAGCAGGCGGTCGCGCTCGCGGCGTCGCTGAAATTGCCGGTGATCGCCACGCACCCGATGCAGTTCATGACGCCGGACGACTTCACCGCGCACGAAGCGCGCGTGTGTATTTCCGAAGGCGACATTCTCGCGAATCCGCGCCGCCAGAAGCGCTTTACGTCCGAGCAGTATTTCCGCACGCAAGAGGAGATGGCCGCGCTGTTCGCGGACATTCCGTCGGCGCTCGCCAATACGGTCGAGGTCGCGAAGCGCTGCAACCTCACGCTCGAACTCGGCAAGCCGAAGCTGCCGCTGTTCCCGACGCCCGACGGCATGTCGCTCGATGACTACCTCGTGCTGCTGTCGAAAGAGGGCCTGGAAAAGCGTCTCGAACAGCTGTACCCGATTGAGGCCGAGCGCGCCGCGCAGCGTGCCACGTATTACGAGCGCCTCGAATTCGAGTGCGGCACGATCATCAAGATGGGCTTTCCGGGCTACTTCCTGATCGTCGCGGACTTCATCAATTGGGCCAAGAACAACGGCGTGCCGGTCGGGCCGGGCCGGGGCTCGGGCGCGGGTTCGCTGGTCGCCTACGCGCTCGGCGTGACCGACCTCGATCCGCTGCGCTACAACCTGCTGTTCGAGCGTTTCCTGAATCCGGAGCGGGTGTCGATGCCCGACTTCGACATCGACTTCTGCCAGCACGGGCGCGATCGCGTGATCCAGTACGTGAAGGAGAAGTACGGCGCGGACGCGGTGTCGCAGATCGCGACCTTCGGCACGATGGCGGCGAAGGCGGCAGTGCGCGACATCGGCCGTGTGCTCGATCTCGGCTACATGTTCACCGACGGCATCGCGAAGCTGATTCCGTTCAAGCCGGGCAAGCACGTCACGATCGCCGACGCGATGAAGGAAGAGCCGCTGTTGCAGGAGCGCTTCGACAACGAAGACGAAGTGCATCAGCTGCTCGAGCTCGCGCAGCGTGTGGAAGGCCTCACGCGTAACGTCGGCATGCACGCGGGCGGCGTGCTGATCGCGCCCGGCAAGCTGACCGACTTCTGCCCGCTGTACACGCAGGGTGACGAAAGCGGCGTCGTCAGCCAATATGACAAGGACGACGTCGAAGCTGTCGGCCTCGTGAAGTTCGACTTTCTGGGTCTGACCACGCTGACCATTCTCGACTGGGCCGAGCGCTATATCCGCCGTCTCGATCCGTCGAAGCAGGACTGGTCGCTCGGCCAGGTGCCGCTCGACGACCCGGCGTCGTTCTCGATCCTGAAGAAGGCCAACACGGTCGCCGTGTTCCAGCTGGAAAGCCGCGGCATGCAGGGCATGCTGAAAGACGCGCAGCCCGACCGCTTCGAGGACATCATCGCGCTGGTCGCGTTGTACCGTCCGGGCCCGATGGACCTGATCCCGAGCTTCTGCGCGCGTAAGCACGGCCGCGAAGTGGTCGAGTATCCGGACCCGCGCGTCGAATCTGTTCTGAAAGAGACCTACGGCATCATGGTCTACCAGGAGCAGGTGATGCAGATGGCGCAGATCATCGGCGGCTACTCGCTGGGCGGCGCCGACTTGCTGCGCCGCGCGATGGGTAAGAAGAAGGCCGAGGAAATGGCCGAGCATCGCGAACTGTTCCGGCAGGGCGCGGCGAAGAACGGGCTGGCCGGCGAAAAGGCCGACGAAATTTTCGACTTGATGGAGAAGTTCGCTGGCTACGGCTTCAACAAGTCGCACGCGGCCGCGTACGCACTGCTCGCGTATTACACCGCGTGGCTGAAGGCGCACCATCCGGCCGAATTCATGGCGGCGAATATGTCGCTCGCGATGGACGATACGGACAAGGTCAAGATCCTGTTCGAAGACTGCCTCGCGAACAAGATGGCGGTGCTGCCGCCGGACGTGAACCTGTCCGCGTATCGCTTCGAGCCGGTCGCGGAAGCCGACGGCAAGCGCTCGAAAACCATCCGCTACGGGCTCGGTGCGATCAAGGGCAGTGGCCAGAACGCGATCGAAGAAATCCTGCGCGCACGCGAGGACGGTCCGTTCATCGACATTTTCGATTTCTGCAATCGCGTCGACCGCCGGATCGTCAATCGCCGCACGATCGAGGCGTTGATCCGTGCGGGCGCGTTCGACACTCTGCACGCCAATCGCGCGCAACTGATCGCGTCGGTCTCGCTCGCGATGGAAGCGGCCGAGCAGGCGAGCGCCAATGCGTTGCAGGCGGGTTTGTTCGACATGGGGGACGCGCCGTCGCAAGGTCACCAACTTATCGACGAGGCGGAGTGGCCGGAAAAGAAGAAGCTGCAGGAAGAGAAGGCCGCGCTCGGTTTCTACCTGTCGGGCCATCTGTTCGACGCGTACAAGGACGAAGTGCGGCGCTTCGTGCGCCAGAAGATCGGCGAGTTGAAGGAAGGGCGCGACAAGCTGGTGGCAGGGGTGATCGCCTCGCTGCGCACGCAGATGACCCAGCGCGGCAAGATGTTGATCGCGCTGCTCGATGACGGCACGGGCCAATGCGAAGTGACGGTCTTCAACGAGACCTTCGAAGCGCACAAGCAGTTGTTCAAGGAAGATGAACTGCTGGTCGTGCAAGGCCAGGCGCGTAACGACGCGTTCACGGGCGGCATCCGTTTCACTGTCGACACGGTCATGGACCTGGGCCGCGCGCGCTGCCGGTACGCGGAAGCCGTGAAGGTGCAGATGAACGGCAATGCGGACGCGCTCGCATTGCGCCGTGTGCTCGAAGCGCATAGCGCGGGCAAGGACGAGCCGCAGGCGGCGGTTGCGCCGGCGGCTTCATCGCGCGGCGGCAACGGCGGCGGGCGCAACGGCGGCGGATATGGCGGCGACAACGGCCGTCAGCGTCAGGCGGTGCAGATCCCGAATGGGCTGGCAGTGCAGGTGGTCTATCGCAGCGAAAACGCGCAGGGGGAAATGCGTCTGGGCGACGCCTGGCGCGTGAAGCCGACCGACGAACTGCTTGCTGCGTTGCGCGGCGAGTTTGCGGGAAGCTCGATCGAGATCGTTTATTGAGGATTGAGTGTTGGTCGCTCGGGCCGTGCGGTTCGTGCGGGCACGACCCTGTCGCAAGTTGCGGCGGCGAATGCCGGCCGCGCGTTTTATTGGCGAAGCGGCTGACGGGATCGGAATGCGAGCGTGCCGCGATGCGACGGTGCTCAACCCGGCGCGGCGTCACTCCATGTCAACCGACGACAACCAAAGTTAATCGCCGTCGTTCCACACCGCCTTTGCTCGCCACCTACCGCCGCGTCTGCTCGCCCAAACGCTCCAGCTTCAAAAACCGGTAGTACACCGTTTCCGCATTGAATACCGCGATCATGAAGCCGGCGCGGCCATCCAGAAAGCCGCGCCGCAGCAGGTAGGTTCGCACGAACGCCCACGCGCCGCGCCCGAGCGCCTTGCCGAAACTGCCGCGCTGACCCGCCGCGTGACGTTGCTGTGCGCCCGCCGTCGAATACGCGTCGAGCTTGCGCAACACGCCTTCAAAGTCCTCGTACGAGTAGTGCATCAGCTTGCCGGTCAGGCGCTGTGCGGGCGTGTCGAACACCAGGCGCTCGTGCACGAGGTCGTCCGAGAAACGCGCGGCGCCGCGTTTGAACAGGCGCGGAATCCAGTCCGGATACCAGCCGCTGTGATGAATCCAGTGGCCGCAAAAACTCGACAGCCGGTCCACCGCGTAGACGTCGGCGGTGGGCGCCATCAACGCCGCGCGGATCGCCGACGCCAGTTCCGGCGAGACGATCTCGTCGGCGTCAATCGACAGAATCCAGCTCGTGCTGAGCGCGTCCACGGCGCGGTTCTTTTGCGGGCCGAAGCCCGGCCAGTCGGTTTGTTCAATCACGCGGGCGCCGTGCGCGCGGGCGATGTCGGTGGTGCCGTCGGTGCTGCCGCCGTCGATCACGACGATCTGATCGGCGAAGGCCACGGCTTGCAGGCATTCGGCCAGTCGCGCCGCCGCGTTTCGGGTGATGATGGCGACGCCGAGGGTGGTTTCTTGCATACCTGGGTTGCGAAGGCGAAATGACGGAAGCGAGTTGGGCAAGCGAGCGGCGCAAGCGAGTCCCGCGAGTATACACAGCCGGGCTCATCCGGCCCTATACGTAGCCACCGGAGGACAGGGCAAAGGGCAAAGGGCAAAGGGCAAAGGGCAAAGGGCAAAGGGCAAAGGGCAAAGGGCAAAGGCGCACCGGACGTCACGCGCTTTGCTTCGCGGCCCTTCGCGTTTCGCGGTGCGTGATCGAACCGCAGGTAGTTCGCCGCCAGGCCAGCCATCCCAAGGCCACCACCGAACGACTGCCCAGTCACACGCCCGGGCCGCCGCGCCCCAACCGATTACAATGCTCCTTTTTGATATTCCCTGCGGCGGCCATTCCGCCCGCCGCGCGGTTGCCGTCCCGCATTCACAGAGGATTCCTTGAGCGCGAAGCCAACGTTAAGCAAACCCATCGGTTCAGGTGAGGCGTCGTCGCCGGCCGTTGTCTTCCGGCGCCTGTGGCCGTATATCAAGCCGCTGCTGTGGGTGGTCGTCGGCGCAATCGTCGCAATGGCCGTCAGCGCCAGCACCGACGCGGCCATCCCCGCCTTGCTCAAGCCGCTGCTGGACAAAGGTTTCGGCGCGCACGCCAGCGACAACGCCAAGTGGTTCGTGCCGGTCGCGGTGATCGGCCTCGCGCTGGTGCGCGGCGTGTCGCAATATGCGTCCGGCTATCTGCTCGCGTATGTGTCGAACAAGATCCTGCTCGAACTGCGTCTGAAGATGTTCAACCGCATGATCCACACGAGCGTCGCGTTCTTCCAGCGCGAAACCGCGAGCACGGTGATCAACGCGATCGTCTTCGAGGTGAACCAGATTCTCAACGTGCTGCTGAGCGTGATGGTGACGCTGGTGCGCGACTCGCTGACCGTGATCTTCCTGCTCGGCTATCTGTTCTATCTGAACTGGCGTCTGACGCTGATCGTCGCGGTGCTGCTGCCGGGGATCGGCTGGCTGGTCGGCAAGATCAACCGCCGGTTGCGGCGCCTGAACCGCGAGCATCAGCTGTTGACCAACGAGCTGTCGTACATCGTCGAAGAGACGGTGGGCGGCTACAAGGTCGTCAAGGTGCATAACGGCGAACAGTACGAAATCGACCGCTTCACGGCGATGAGCCAGCGCCTGCGCGGCTACGCGATGCGCATGACGGTTTCCGGCGGTCTCGCGCAGCCGTTGACGCAGTTCCTCGCGTCGATTGCGCTCGCCGTCGTGATCACGATCGCGGTGGTGCAGTCGTCGTCGGATCAGACCACGGTGGGCGGCTTCGTCGCGTTCGTCACGTCGATGCTGCTGATCATCTCGCCGCTCAAGCACCTGATGGACGTGAACCAGCCGCTGCAACGCGGGATGACCGCGGCCGAGCTGATCTTCGGTCTGATCGACGAGCCGTCCGAGCCGGAAGGCGGCGGCAAGCCGCTCGAGCGCGCACGCGGCGAAGTGGAGTTCCGCGACGCGTCGTTCACTTACGGCGCGAACGCTACGCATAACCGCCACACGCTCGACCGGGTGTCGTTCAAGGTGGCGCCGGGCGAGATGGTCGCGCTGGCGGGCCCGTCGGGCAGCGGCAAGACCACGCTGGTGAATCTGCTGCCGCGCTTTTTCGATCCAACCGGCGGCGCGATTCTGGTCGACGGCGTGGCGCTGCCGGAATACGACCTGCACGCGCTGCGCAGCCAGATCGCGATGGTGAGCCAGGACGTGGTGCTGTTCAACGACACGGTGGCGAACAACGTCGCGTATGGTCAGGCGGCCGACCCGGAAAAGGTCAAGGCGGCGCTGCGCGCGGCCAATCTGTGGGACACCGTCGAAACCATGCCGAACGGCATCGACACGCTGGTCGGCGACAACGGCATGATGCTGTCGGGCGGACAGCGGCAGCGTCTGGCGATCGCGCGCGCGATTTACAAGGACGCGCCGATCCTGATCCTCGACGAAGCCACCTCGGCGCTGGATTCCGAGTCCGAGCGCCACGTGCAGGCCGCGCTGGAAACCTTGATGAAGGGCCGCACGACGCTGGTCATCGCGCACCGCCTCTCTACGATCGAGCGCGCGAACCGGATTCTCGTGATGGAAGCGGGGCGCATCGTCGAGAGCGGCAGCCATCGCCAGCTGTTGCAGCAAGACGGGCTGTATGCGCATCTGCATCGCATCCAGTTCCAGCAGAACGCGGCCTGATCCGGCCCGTTCGAGCGGCGCCTGGCCTAAGCTTGGGCGCCGCGCCTCATCACGCTGTTGATGAGCGAGGCGTATTTCTCATAGTCCGGCGGCGGCGAGCCGACGGCGCCACGGCGGCGAGCATTTGCCGGTCATCACCGCGCGCGCTGGTGCGCGCCTTCAGCCACGGTCTTTGCGCACGACGCGCTTGAGCCAGACCCCCGGCGCGTAGATCGCCGGACAACTCGCATACAGAAACATGCGGATGCGCAGCCCGAGCTTCACGCCGGCGCTGTGCATCAGCAAACCAATGCGTTCCCCAAGACTGGCGGCCTCGAACATCGCCTGGATGAACTTCTCACGTGCGAGCTTGGGCGCCATCGCCGCGCGCATGCGTTCGCCCACGCCGCCGATCTCGGCGTCGCGCTGCAATTGCGCGAGTTCCGCCAGCCCATATCGATTGCTTTGGCGCATCCGCGCGATGAGTTCGTCCACCGAGCGATAACGGCGTTTGCGCGACAGCCCGCCGCGCCGGTAGCGCACCAGCGGCTCTCGCAGGCTCACGGCGCCGCCAGACAGGATCGCGCGCAGCACCATGATCTGATCTTCGGCGGCGGCGCCCGGCAGCATCGGCCCGAAGCGCTCGAACAGACGCCGCGACCACGTATGCGCCGCGCCGATCAGCCAGGGGCGGCTAGCCAGCCAGTCGTCGAACGTGCGGTAGGTATCCAGTTCGGTCGGGCTCAGGCGTTCGTGAACGTGGCCTGCTTCGTCCATGTCGGCGAGGTCGGTGGCGATCAGGTCCGGGCGGCGCTCGCGCATGAGCCAGAGATCGACCACCCGTTCGCAGCGCGTGGGCGCCGACATGTCGTCGCCGGCGGCGACGAACAGCAGTTCGCCCCGCGCCCTCTGCGCGATTTGCGACAGGTGCGCGCTGATCCCCTGGTTGGTCGCGTTGCGCCGCGTGATCACCCGGTGCGGGCCGCTGTAGCCGGCGAGCGCCGCTTCGATCGCGGCGAAGGTGGCGTCGCTGGACGCGTCGTCGGAGATGATGATTTCGAGCGGCTGATAGGTTTGCGCGAGTGCGCTTCGCACGGCGTCGCCGATCTGTTCGGCCTGGTTGTACGCGATCAGCAGCATCGTGACCAGCGGGCGCTCGGCGGCCGCCGCGGCGGGAGAAGAGGGGGGCGACAGGCTATCGGTCATGGAATGGGGGCGGGTGCGATTGGGCTAGATTCTAATCGGTGGCGCGCGGGCTGCGCGATGCGCGCGGCGACAGAGGCATCCTTTACAATTGCCGCTGCTTCGCCAAACCATCGGCAAGCCGGCCCGTGCCGCCTTGCGCCGCGTATTTGCCGCATTTGCACTCACCGAGATCCGATCCTTGTCCGAGCCGACCCGCCGCCCACTCACCGACATCGCGTTGACCGCCCAGGCGCTGAAAAATAGCGGAGGCGCCGAGCGCTACACGCGCGACCTGATCGCTGGCTTGCATCGAATGGGCTTACGGCCGACGCTCTTCGCTCGCGAAATCGATCGCGCGCTGCCCGAGGCGGCGTGGATCGACGCGCAGCCGCTGAACGTGCGCTGGGCGCCGCGCAAGCTGCGCAATCTGGCGTTCGACTGGCGGCTCAAACAGCGGCTCAAACAGCACCGGCCCGCCTGCGTGTTTTCGATCAATCACTCCACCCAGGCCGACGTCGCGTTGTGCGGCGGCACGCATCCGGGCTCGCTCGAAGCCGCCGGGCGCAGCGCGCGGCGCAGCGATGAATGGCAGATCGACATGGAGCGGCGCGTCTACACGCACGCGCGCTCGATCGTCGCCCATTCGCAATTGATGAGCCGCGAGTTGCAGCGTTTTTACGGCGTGCCCGCCGGGCGCATCGATGTGCTCTATCCACCCGTCGACACCACGCGCTTCCAGCCGCTCAGCGACGCGGAGCGCGCGGCGGTGCGCCGTCAGTTCGATCTGCCGGAAGACCGGGTGATCTTCGTGTTCTCGTCGACCAGTCACGAACGCAAAGGCTATCCGCTGCTGGAAGCATTTTTCGCACGGACCCCGCTGCCGGTATGCCTCGTCGTAGCGGGTCGCCCCGTGCCGAAAACCGGCGACACGATTCGCTATGTCGGATACAGCAAGGAGATTGAAAAGCTTTTCGCGGCCGCCGACTTCACGGTTGTTGCGTCCTCGTATGAGCCGTTCGGGCTCGTGGGCGTCGAATCGGTGATGTGCGGCACGCCGCTCGTGATCGCGGACAACGTCGGCTCGGCGGAGACCGTGACCGGCGCGGCGAAGATCGAGTTTTCGCGGCAGTCGGCGGGGAGTTTCGAGCGGGCGATCGAGCAGGCGGTGAAGCGTGTGCGCGACGGCGGCGCGCGAATTGCGAAGCCGCTCGACAGTCTGGTGTACGACCCGAGCGTCGATGCTCACGTCGCCGCGCTTTATGCGCTGTTCGCGCGTTAAACGATTGGTGTGCGCAGCCTGCCGCAGCCGCGTGCGGCAGCGCGGCCGAAGTGGCAAAGCGGGAGCTTGCCGATGGGCGGAACGGCGGGAACATTGTGAACGCTGGCCAAAGCCGGCGCCGAACCGAACCTATTCAGCGCCGGCCCTGAAGAAACTGACGCGACCTCAGACCTTGACGCCTGCCGCGCGGCGTATCGCGTTCGGCGCAGGCGCTTGCGTCATTTGCCGCAGTTCGCGCTTTCTCGCATCGACCACCGCCAGCAGCGTCGCGACCAGCAGCGCGAGCAGCACGGTGACCATGATCGGCACGAGCACGTCGATGGTGAGCCCGAAAATCACCGTGCTGGTGGCGACCGCGAGGCCCGAATAGGAGGCCGCGCGGATGGCCGGATCGGTCGAGCGCCGGTGCCGCCAGAAATACACCGAGATCCCGTTGTAGAACAGCAGCAGGCAGATCACGCCGATCGCGCCCATCTCGGCTAGCGTCGAGAAGAAGTCGCTATGCGCCCGCTCGTTGACGATCTCGGCTTTCACTTCGCCGCGTTTGGCCATCAGGCCCAGTTCGTCGACCAGATGCCCCTTGCCGATCCCGTACACCGGGTGCTGCATGAAGATCAGCCGCGATGCGTTCCACAATTGCAGACGCAGCCCCACTGCCGTGTAGTCCTCGCCCCTGTGCATCATCGACACGTCGTTCGACACTTCGTAGAGACGTTTGTGAATGCGCTCGGTCGACAGCAGCGCGCCGGTCACGACCACGATCGCCAGCGTCGCGATCAGCAGGCGCTTCTTGTGCGCAAACCACTGGTACTGCATGCCGAGCAGCGCGACGAACATCGGCACGGCCAGCCAGCCGCCGCGCGTGCCCGACAGATACGACGCGTAGCCGCCCGAGACCAGCGCCAGCAGGCGCGGCAGCAGCACGCGCCAGTCGCGCGGGTTGTCCCAGCCGAGCGTAAACACCGACAGAAACGCGAGCAGCAGCGCGGTATCGCCGAACGGGATCGCATTCGTGTAGGAATTGTCCAGACGCTTTGCATCGGTCCAGCCGCCGGGGGGCTGATCGACGATCGCCCAGATGCCGACCGCCAGCGCGCCGACCGCGCAACCCCAGCCGATCATGCGCAGATTGCGCGACGGCAATTGCCGCAGCAGCAGGAATACCGGCAACGCCAGCACGAAGCGCGACAATGCGTCGAACTGTCGAGGCAGCCAGTAGCCGAGCACCAGTTGCTGGACACCGATCCCCACGACGAGGGCCAGCATGCCGACGGTGAACCAGCGGTAGGTGCGCAGCGCGGAGAAATAGCCCGGCATGCGGCGGTTGACCACGGCGGCGCCGAGCGCCAGCGCGAGAAGTGCGAAGAAGCAGTAGCCGGTGCCGCCGCGCCAGATCAGATTGACGGCGGGCGCGAGAAACAGGAGGGCTGAGCTGAGCCAGACCAGACTGGAAGCAAAAATCATAGGGCAAAGATTTGTATGAACACTACCGTTCCGGTGGTGGAATTGCTGGGGAAGCCGGACCATGGGTGACATTTTCAAGACGGTAGAGCGATCGCGATTATAACCGTGCGCCCCCTTGCAGAAAGCTTGCTGTCGGGCACAGGAAGGTGTGTGTCCGGCAGCGGGCGGCGATTCGGGGCGACGGCGCCCGGTCATCCGGGCCACCTGCCGCGCGAAGAGTGAGCGCATGAGCGCCGCAAGAGTGCCGCATGCGCGACGGCGCGGCGGCCAGCCTCGCAGCCGGGGCCGCAAAGTTTGTCGTGCGGGCGGCCGGCGGTACAATCCCCGCGAAACTCATGACCGGCGCGCGGCGCGTGCCGCGCCCGCCCGCCCGCCCGCAGCTCAACGGACCGCATCGATGTTCTCAATCATCATCCCGACCTGGAACAACCTGCCTTACCTGCGCCTCGTAATCGAGAGCCTGCGGCGCCATTCGACGCACGCGCATCAGATCATCGTGCACGTCAATGACGGCTCGGACGGCACGCTCGCCTGGGTGCGTGACGAAGGCATCGAACATACGGCGTCGCCCGGCAACATCGGAATCTGCCACGCGGTCAATCTCGCAGCGGCGCGCGCCACGCGCGACTACATCGTCTACATGAACGACGACATGTACTGTTGCCCCGGTTGGGACGACGCGCTCGTCAAACGCCTCGCGCTGATGCCCGCCGACAACCTGTTCATGCTGTCCGGCACGATGATCGAACCGGTCGATTCCGGCAATCCGTGCGTGGTCGTGCAGAATTTCGGCCGCGACGTGGAGACGTTCCGCGCCGACCAGCTGGTCGCCGGCGCGCCCGGACTCGTGCGCGCCGACTGGCGCGGCGCGACCTGGCCGCCGACCCTCGTGCATCGCGACTGGTGGCATAAGATGGGCGGCTACAGCAGCGAACTGAGTCCCGGCATGAGCAGCGACAACGACTTCTCGATGAAGCTGTGGAACGCCGGCTGCCGCGTGTTCCTCGGCGTCGGCGACAGTCTGGTCTATCACTTCCAGCAGAAGAGCACCGGCAAGGTCGTCAAGAACGACGGGCGTCGCCAGTTCCTCAACAAGTGGGGCATGACGCAGGCCACTTTCGATCGCTACTACCTGCGCCGGGGCACCGCTGTCGAAGGCGGGGCGGCTGTCAGCGAGCCTGAGCGGACCGGGCGTCTGCGGCGCGCGCTGCTGAAGTCGCGGATCAAGCGGGCGTTTGGCTGAAGGATGCCGGTGTTTGGGCGGGGCGCTCACGTGAAGGTCCGTGCCGCTCACGCCCGTCACACGCCGCCCGTCACCAGCGGCAGCACCGTCAAATCCGGATGCGTGCCGTCGATGATGCTGCGTCCCACATGCACCGCCTCATAGAGCGCTTCGTCCTCGCCGGCGAAGCTCTCTTCGCCGTCCGCATGAAACGCCACCGCGTGGCCGGGGATGGCGGGATCGGCGCCCGGGTGGCAGACGTAGCCGAGATACGTGTAGCGGTTATCCGCCGCGGCTGATGGGTTCGCCGGGTCGGGTGGATTTTTGGGAACCGGCGACACGTGAATTTCGAAGCCCTCGTATTCAACCACTTGCCAGGGTGCGGTTTCATCGGCCATGGCCGCCTCCGTCTTGGTCGTATCTATCAAAAAGTCTAGGTGATTTGCGCGTAAAGCGCGCTCCAGAACGGATAGGACAAAACCATTACGGCTTGATCGCGCCGAGCTGCTTGAGCAGCGTCAGATTGTCTTCCAGGTGCCAGTTCTCGACGATGCGGCCGTCCCTCACCTGGTACAGGTCGAATGCCTGGAAGTCGACGGTCTGGCCATTGCCCTTCAGGTTCTGAAACAGGCCGGTGAAGTGTCCATGGAAATGCAGATGGACCGACGCGCGGTCGCCGGCCACCACGAGGTCGTCGATTTCCGCGTGCAGGTCGGGCACGGCCGCCCGGAATCCCTTCGATGCCGCCAACGGACCTTGCGGCCCCTGCGGGCGTCCGTCGGGCAAGGTGCGGTCGATGAACGCCGGCGACAGCGCGAGCTTGGCGTAGACTTCGTCGCCGGTACTCCAGAACGCGGCGTAGCGGCGCGCGGCTTGCACGATGGAGGCACCTTCGCTTCCAGCCGAGCCGGCCTCGACGGCGAGGTGGTGCGGCACGGGCAAGTCCTCATCGTTGACGTTGCTTGCGGCGTGAGCGCCCAGCGCGGCGGCGGCAAGACCGGCGGCAAGCAGTATCTGGCCAGCGAGGCGGAAAACCGATGAAGTGGACATCACATGCTCCAGAGAAGTTGGCTCGCCCACGGAAGGAAACGCCACCGTGCGCTACGTCGGACATACTTTGGATACCGAAGATATGCGGCGGCATATCGAAGGCGGCAAGCAATGCATGCGTCTCGCGATGACGTGGAACGATCGCGTGTCGTTCGTGCTGACGCCTTCGTTGACGATCAAGCGGATCGCGCCGCTCGACGTGCTGAAGGAAGCGAGCGACCCGACCGCGCAGAACGACGATGAAAGCTTCGATTCCGACGTCACGCTGATGACCGCCGAACTCGACCGCATGCTGACGGATCTGCTCGAAGCGTTGGGCGGCGAGCAGGCTGAGGCGATGCCGCAAGCCGCGGCGGCGTGATCTGTTGTTGATGTTGGTTGCAGACCGGCGCGGTGGAGGAGTGGCGCGCCGGGGTTTTGTGTATCAAGCTGGACTGGCGCCTGCTTGAATCCGGCTCGATAAAACCCGCGTGCCGTCGCACACAAAAAAGCTGCACACGAATTCCGCACCATGAACCGCAGTCCGCCGCGAGCATGAGCGAGCGGCCGCTTCCGCGCGCATAGCCGCGCCTCGCAGCACATTTTCGCCCGACGATTCTGTATAAGATGACGAACAGAAGCTGATGCACGCATCGGTCAAGGAGGGCTTGCGATGGTTCGTCTGGTCATGATCTTGCTGGGCGTCGATTACCTGCGAACCCGCTGGCGGTCGTTGCAGATCGTCGGCTGGGTGAGTCTGCTGCTTGGCGTGGTGGTATTCATCGACGCGCTCGACAACGCGCTCTATTTCCCGATCACGCCCTTCGCGTTGTTGCTGCTGCTCGAAGGGCTGTGCACGCTCGCCGTCGCTTGGACCGGCATGGGTGGCCAGCGCACGCTGCGCTATGTGAAGGGGTTCGCGTTCTGCTTCGCGGCGGCGCTGATTCTGGCCGGGCATCACCACGGCAACTTCATTCTGTCGATGATCTTCGGCACGCTCTTTCTGGCCGATGGTCTGTTGCAGATTGTCTCCGCGCGAGTGGTCCGCTATCGCACGTGGCGGCTCGCGACGGTCGGCGGCGGCCTCGAAATCGCGCTGGCGATTTTTTTCTTTCAGCCGTTTCCGACTCACTATGTCGGCACCGTTCCGTACTGTCTCGGCCTCGGGCTGATGTTCGGCGGCTGGAACCTGATTCTGCTGAGCACGCGTGTGCGGCGTCTCGTATCGAACCCGGCGGTTGCGTCGGATGATGCGGCGACGGGCGACGCGCGTATCCCCAGTCATGCCACGGCGCGCGCAGCGCCGGCGAGCCGCACGGCGCGGCTCGAATGGGACGGCCCGCCCGCCGCCGACGAAGCCGCGTTGACCGTACACGTGTGGACGCCAGTCGGGTCGGCCAAAGGCGAGGCGCGGCGGCAGCCGATCGTCGATCGCTATATCGCGGCGGTGGATCGCAATGGCGTGATATCGACGGGGCATGCCGCGCTCGAATCACCCGAGGGCATCTACATCAGCCTGTATCCGGGCGTCGAGATCGATCGTTCCCCGGACGATTTCACGCGGCTCCTGCGCGCCACGCGCGAGAACGACGTGCCGGGCGTGTTCCAGCCGGACTATCCGACCGAATCGAAGGCGTGGTGTCCGTCGACGGTTCAGGTGCGCATCCGCAATTACGATCCGCTGCGGCTGCGCCGCTTCTGGGACGTGTATCGGCAGGACACGACCTACAACCTGACGCATCGCAACTGTTCGAGCACCGTGTCGCGCGCGCTGGAGGCGGCGCTCGAAGGCGCATCGGCGCGTGTGTGGGGCAGCGTCGGCGGCTGGCGGCCGTTCCTGCGCGTGATCACGACGCCGGAATTGTGGGTGGCCGCGCAACTGCGCAAACGCGCCGCGACGATGGCGTGGACCCCCGGCCTCACGCTCGACTATGCGCGGGCGCTCAGCATGCTCGCCGACCCGCGGCCATCGGGCTGGGTCAGGATGGCGCGCGTTGCGGTGCGCCGCATGATGCAGTCGCGGCAGCAATGGCGCGAAGAGGCGCGCCATGCGTCGGCAGCGCCGGACGCGCAGCGCGGTGGCGCGTCGGGCGCGGTGCGGGATTGAGGGGAGCGGCGTGCGGGGCGTGCCCAACTTCGGCATCGCGGTGAAAATGGCAATCGCTTCAATAGCTTGCGGATTTTGGCCGATAGTTATGCACAGATTTGTGCCCAGTTTCTGTTGATAACTTCCGTGCGCCGCACCACAGTCGAATGAATTAATCTGCTCAATATGGCGGCCGTATGCTGATTCCATCGGCAACGGCTGAAGTCCGCTGCGACGCGCCAGCCTATCCACGCGCATTGTGGTATCAATGAGAGCGTGATGATGCGAATCGAATTAGCGGGCATAAATGCTGAATCGCTCAATTTAGATTTCGTGAATTAATGTGTGCCGGTGAATGGCGGCGCTCACCGAGCCGAATGCGGCGTCATTCCCCAAGCGCCAGCGTACGCTTGCGCCGCAACAGCGCCGAGCCGACCGACACCGCAGCGCCGATGCCCCCCATCGCGACCGAGAGCGTCACGATCAGCGGGCCCGTCTGCGTGCGCGCAGAGAACAGCGTGACCAGCAAGCCGGCGAGCGGTTGCGTCATATTGTTCAGCAGGATTATCACGCCCGTCGTCTTGCCGTAGTCCGCCGGCGGAATGATGCGCTGACGCGCGCTGCGGATGTAGACGTTGAACATCTTGTCGAAGCCGACAATCAATAAAAAGCCAAGCGCATAGCCCCAGGGCGCAGCACTCGCGCCGGCGATCACGCCGCCCGCGCAGATCGCCACGAAGGCGACCCGGCCGAGTACGCGGGCCGGCCGTGCAGTGCGCGCGATTGTCAAAAGAATCAGCACCGTGGCGACGGCGCCGGCCGTTTGCAGGCCGGCATAGTAGTGGTTCGACTGCGCGTGATAGCCCGTCACCATTGCGGCGGACGTGGCGAGCGTCACGCCGATCACGAGATTTTCGGCGGCCGCGAGCAGCACGACCTTCTTCAGACCCGGCAGCACCAGCACATGGCGCAGTGCGATGCGCAGCGGCAAGCTCCAGTGGCCCGCGGCCCCGGGCGGCGGATTGCCGCCGCTAAAGCCGCTCGTGCGCTGCCACAGCAACAACGCGCCATCGGCGGTGAGAAACAGCGCGCCGGTGATGCCGACCACCCATTCCCAGCGCCACCAGCCGAGCAGCAGCGCGGCCAGCATCGGACCGAGAACGAAGCCCAACTGGTCGGCCAGTTGCGAGTAAGCGAGCACGCGCTGAAACTGCTGTGTGCTGAAGATTTGCGGCAGCATGACTTCGCGCGCCACCAGCCCCTGGCTCGTGAGCACGCCGCACGCCGCCGACAGCGCGATCAGCCAGCCGATTCCGCCGAACAGCGCGTACGCGAACACGCCGCCGAAACACACCAGCGCGCGCACGGTCTGACTGACCCTCATCAGCCTGAGCGGCGAGATGCGATCGCACAATGCGCCGAAGAACGGGAACACCAGATAGCGCGGCAGCGTTTCGATGAAGAAAGCCAGGCCTGACCACGAGACCTGGCGTGTCGTCTGGAATACGACGAGGGGGACGAGAAACAGCAGGACCTGATCGGCGAGACGCGCGATGAACAACGAGCAGAAAAACGCCTGATGGTTGACTCGCACTGGTTGTGGTCCCGCCGTTTATGGGTCGAGACCGATCCTATCAAAGATGGCGCCGTCGCGGGGGGGGGGGGGGGGGGGGCCCCCCGCCCCCCCCCCCCCCGCCCGGGGGGGGGGTG